>JBHNNM010000003.1:0-33564 GCA_048563625.1 Gammaproteobacteria bacterium
GTTCGGGGCATTATCTCTTTTATTGCTGTGATATTCAAAGTTTATTGCTTTCACAGGCAAAGAAAGATTGTTGTTTTCAGGCTTTTATGGAATAATACGCACGCTCTGATATGTGTGGAAAGTTATATGTAGGTTATATAGTTAGTAGCATCTGTTCAGGGACAATCATTTAAATTCCCTGTGAATTTAATTAATCCGAACCTGTATCGACACATAAATCCGGGTGCTCGGGATGTACTGCAAGGTATAGAACGGGTTGGTTTATGGGATACGGGTGAGATCCCAACCCTTATTTAAAGGAACAAAAATTATGGCAAAAGTCACTATGCGCCAGATGTTAGAAGCAGGCGTTCATTTCGGTCACCAAACTCGCTACTGGAACCCTAAAATGGGTCAATATATTTTCGGTGAGCGTAATAAAATTCATATTATCAACCTTGAAAAAACGCTGCCAATGTTCAATGATGCCATGAACTTTATCAGCCAGGTTGCATCCAAGCGCGGCAAGGTTCTGTTTGTCGGCACCAAGCGTGCAGCCAGCCGTGCGATTAAAGAACAGGCTCTTCGCTGTAATATGCCTTATGTGAACCATCGCTGGTTAGGCGGTATGCTGACTAACTTTAAAACCGTTAAGCAGTCTATCAAGCGCCTGAAGTATCTGGAAAAAGCCTCTACTGACGGTACTTTTGATACCCTGACCAAAAAAGAAGTACTGATGCATTCCCGTGAACTGGACAAGCTGGAAAAAAGTCTGGGCGGTATTAAAGATATGAACAACCTGCCTCAGGCTCTGTTTGTTATTGATGTCGGTCATGAAAAAATTGCGGTTCAGGAAGCCAATAAGCTGGGTATTCCTGTGATTGGTGTGGTTGATACCAACAATAAAGTTGAAGGTATTGATTATATTATCCCAGGTAATGATGATGCGATTCGTGCTATCAATCTGTATACATCGGCTGCGGCTGACAGCATTCTGGATGCCAAGTCTGCCAGTACTGAAGTGCTTGCTGATGATTTTGTTGAAGTGGATGCTGCAGAAGAAGCTGAAAAGCAGACATCATAAGCATTATATAGTGTATAAGTCCGGTTTAAGTCAGGTGATTTAAGCCGGACAATTTTTATTGAGAATTTAAATTAGTGAGCAGAAACTAAGTTGAGACTTTTCTCTTCTGGCTCTTCTGCTGATTAAAGAAACAGAGGTCAAAGAACAATGGCAATTACTGCTGCAATGGTAAAAGAACTGCGCGAGCGTACGGGTGCAGGTATGATGGAGTGCAAAAAAGCACTGGTTGAAATGGATGGTAATATTGATGCAGCCATCGAACATATGCGTAAAACCGGTCTGGCAAAAGCGGACAAAAAAGCTGGTCGTATCGCAGCTGAAGGTAAAGTGGTTGCAGAATTCAGTGATGACAATAAAAAAGGCGTCATGCTGGAAGTTAACTGTGAAACCGACTTCGTTGCCATGGGTGATGAGTTCGGTAATTTTGCCAGCGCTGTAGCTAAACGTATTTTAGAATCTAATCCGGCTAATGTTGAAGAACTGCTGCAGATGCCTTTAAATGATGGTGATTCTGACACCATTGAAACGGTACTGAAAACCATGATTGCCAAAATCGGTGAAAACATGTCAGTACGTCGTTTTGTGACTTTTGAAACCGAAGGTCAGCTAGGCGCCTATCTGCACGGTACCAAGGTTGGTGTAGTGGTTGATATGCAGGGCGGTAATGAAGAACTGATTAAGGATGTGGCCATGCATGTTGCTGCCAGCAATCCTAAGGGGCTGGATGAAGCCTCTCTGGATGCCGCTGAACTGGCCAAGGAAAAAGAAATTGCAGCAGCCGAAGCAGCTAACAGCGGTAAGCCTGAAAATATTATTGAGAAAATTGTTGAAGGTAAAATCAAGCGTTTTATCAAGGACAATACTCTGATGGGTCAGGCTTTTGTTAAGGATCCTGATATCACCGTTGAAAAACTGGTTAAAGATGCTGATGCTAAAGTTCTGGGCTTTACCCGTCTGGAAGTTGGTGAAGGTATTGAGAAGAAATCAGAAGATTTTGCATCAGAAGTTATGGCTCAGATCGGCAGTTAATTTCGCTTAACTGCTCTCCCGCTTTTTGGCCATAATGGCCAGAAAGCACAGAGAAATTCAAATATCGACCCAAATAATAAAAAGGAGCAGCCTGTGAGCGTAAAGTATCAAAGAATCCTGTTAAAACTCAGCGGTGAGGCTTTAATGGGGGAACAGAATTTTGGTATTGAACCGCAGGTTCTGACTGATATTTCCAAAGAGGTTAAGAACCTGGTTAACCAGGGTGTTCAGGTCGGTATTGTTATTGGCGGAGGTAATATCTTCCGCGGTGTCGGTCTGGCCGCTTCAGGCATGGACCGGGTAGCCGGTGACCATATGGGGATGCTGGCTACTGTTATTAATTCCCTAGCTCTGCAGGATACGCTGGAAAAAAACGGTGTAGCGGCACGAGTTATGTCTGCTTTACCTATTCATCAGGTCTGTGAAGACTATATCCGCCGAAAGGCCATTCGTCACCTGGAAAAGGGGCGAGTGGTTATTTTTGCTGCCGGTACCGGAAACCCGTTTTTTACCACAGATTCTGCTGCCAGTCTGCGCGGCATAGAAATAGAAGCCGATGTGGTTATTAAAGCCACCAAGGTAGATGGGGTTTATACGGCTGATCCGGTTAAGG
Source organism: Gammaproteobacteria bacterium (assembly GCA_048563625.1). Lineage (GTDB taxonomy): Bacteria > Pseudomonadota > Gammaproteobacteria > GRL18 > GRL18 > JANELJ01. Next base: position 2,706 of record JBHNNM010000003.1, read on the forward strand.
ACTCCAGTGCAACTTTAATTAAGCATCTGACGTATGATGAAGTACTGCAGAAAAAATTAAATGTCATGGATGCCACAGCTATTGTTCTGTGCAGAGATCATAATATGCCAGTGCGTGTGTACAACATGACTAAGGAAGGTGCTTTGCAGAAAGTCATTGAAGGCGGCGATGAAGGTACGCTTGTTGAGTAAAAAAGCTGAGTGAATGGGTTGAGTGAAGGGTGATAAAAGACCAGAATAATGCTTGGTGTTATCCGCAGGAGAATAAAACAGATGATTAATGAAGTAAAAAATGATGCCGCTACCCGTATGGGTAAAACCATTGAATCCCTGAAACAGGATCTGATGAAAATCAGAACCGGGCGGGCACACACCAGTTTGCTGGACAGTATTACCGTAGAATATTACGGCAGTGAAACCCCTTTAAACCAGGTGGCTAATGTATCTGTGCTGGATTCAAGAACGCTGTCTATCCAGGTGTGGGAAAAACAGCTGATCCCTGTAGTGGAAAAAGCCATTCTAAGTTCCAACCTAGGCCTCAATCCAGCGACTAATGGTGAACTGATCCGTTTACCTTTACCGCCTTTAACAGAAGAATCCCGTAAAGGTTTAATTAAAGTGGTACGTCAGGAAGGTGAAAATGCCAAGGTGGCCATTCGTAATATTCGTCGCGATGCCAATAGTTCCTTAAAGGAACTGGAAAAAGAAAAAGAAATTTCTGAAGATGAAGAACGTCGCGCTCAGGATGAGATTCAAAAGCTGACCGACAAGCATGTTAAGGAAATTGATCAGATTCTTGCAGAAAAAGAAAAAGAACTGATGGAAATCTAAAATGCCCGAGGATAAGCCCACTGGTAGCCAGGGAAATGATTTACGCCATGTCTGTATTATTATGGACGGCAATGGTCGTTGGGCCAAAAAACGTTTTATGCCGCGCTTTGCCGGTCATAAAGCCGGACTCAGTGCGGTAAGAAAAATCGTCAGCAGTTGTGTTGAGCAGAAAATAGAGGCTCTGACTCTGTTTGCCTTCAGCAGCGAAAACTGGCGTCGACCCAAACAGGAAGTGGGGCTGTTAATGGAGCTGTTTGCCACGGCTCTGACCCGTGAAGTTAAGAAGTTAGACGAAAATAACGTACAATTACGTATTATCGGCGATCTTTCTGCTTTTCCAGAAAAAATTCAAACCCTGATTAATAAAGCCATAGCCCAGATTGCAGATAACACCGGTCTGGTTTTAAATATTGCCGCTAATTACGGTGGGCACTGGGATATTACTCAGGCGGCAAAAAAAATGGCTTATGAAGTCCAGCAGGGACGCCTGTCTGCTGAAGATATCAGCGAAGAAACCCTGGAACAATACCTGTCATTAAGGGATCTGCCGGAGCCGGATTTATTTATCCGTACCGGAGGAGAGCAGCGGATCAGTAATTTTATTCTCTGGCAACTGGCCTATTGCGAGCTGTATTTTACCGATATTTTATGGCCGGATTTCTCCAAAAAAGAATTTCAGGTGGCTATTGATTCTTTCCGTTCCAGACAAAGGCGTTTTGGCCGTACCGGTGAACAGCTTAATAGCAGTACTAATAAAAACGAACAAGAGCAGAAATAATACATGTTAAAGCTGAGAATCATTACTGCCCTTGTTTTACTTCCCCTTGCACTGTATACCATCCTGTTTTTAGGCAATCAGTCTTTTGCAGCGGTTATCGGTGTAGTTACCTTAATTGCCGCTTATGAATGGGCCGGGTTTGCGGAATTTCCCTCTGTTCTGGCTAAGCTGGCCTATGTCGTTATTGTTGCTACGGTCATTTATTCCCTCTGGTTAATTAATTTTGTTATTTCGCCTATGGTAATGAATGCTGTGTCAGCCGGTTTCTGGCTGTTAGCCCTGTTGTTAATTTTTGCTTACCCGAGCAGTGCGTCTTTCTGGAAAGACAGGCCACCGATGATTGCGGTGCTGGGAGTAATCCTGCTGACCATGACCTGGTATTCACTGACGGCAATCCATGCTATTTCTGCTGTGCAGATTGGTGATGGGCAAATTAGCGGGCCTTATCTGGTATTATCCGTAATGATGCTGGTCTGGGCTGCTGATACCGGGGCTTATTTTTCCGGTCGGCGTTTTGGTAAAAACAAGCTGGCTCCAGCTATTAGTCCGGGTAAATCCAGGGAAGGGGTGTACGGCGGTATGCTGCTGGCCTTGTTTATTGCCCTGGTTTTTGCTCTGTGGAATAACGCCGGTATGCAGGATTATCTGTATATTACAGGGATCAGCCTGGTAACCGTAATTTTTTCAGTAGCCGGTGATCTGATGGAAAGTATGTTTAAACGCCAAGCCAATCTGAAAGACAGCGGTAATATTCTACCCGGTCATGGTGGTATTCTGGATCGTATTGACAGTGTGACGGCTGCATCACCGGTATTTTATATTGCCCTGTCATTGACCTATCTGCATAACGCATCTTCCGCTTTTTAACCATGCACTAAGCGATCTTTAGCGAATGAGACAAATTACATGATAAATATTGCTATTTTAGGGGCTACCGGTTCCATAGGCACTAGTACCCTGGATGTTATCTCACGCCAGTCGGAACGCTTTCGGGCCTGGGCCCTGACCGCTAATAATAATGTTGAGCGACTGTACCAGCAATGTCTGGACTTTGTGCCGGCTTATGCGCTCATGGTAGATGAAAACAGTGCCGAACAACTGGCTCAGAAATTGAAAGCCCATCCTGAAACCCAGGCCATACAGGTACTTTCCGGTGCTGATGCCCTGGATAAAGTGGCCTCTGATCCTGCGGTGGATTATGTAATGGCGGCGATAGTTGGGGCGGCCGGTTTAAGCTCATCTATGGCGGCGGCTCATGCCGGCAAGCGGATTTTACTGGCCAATAAAGAATCTCTGGTTATGTCCGGTGCTTTATTTATGCAGGCCGTTAAGGATAATAATTCTGTGCTGCTGCCCATAGACAGTGAACATAATGCAATTTTTCAGTCTATGCCCAGTCAGTTAATGAAGGCCAATTCAGCCTCATCGACTCAGATGGGCAGTCTGCACGACTTTGGCGTAGAAAAAATCCTGCTGACCGCTTCCGGCGGCCCCTTTCTGAACAAATCACTATCTGAACTGTCCAATGTGGCGCCGGATCAGGCCTGTGCTCATCCCAACTGGGAAATGGGCCGGAAAATTTCTGTGGATTCAGCCACCATGATGAACAAGGGACTGGAAGTCATTGAAGCCAGCTGGCTGTTTAATGCCACGGCGGATGATATTCAGGTGGTGATCCATCCGCAAAGTGTGATCCATTCCATGGTATCCTACAATGATGGCTCGGTACTGGCGCAGTTGGGTAATCCCGATATGAGAACCCCCATTGCTCATGCCATGGCCTGGCCGGAGCGTATGGCCTCCGGTGTTGAACAACTGGATATTTTTCAGGTGGCGCAGCTGAATTTTCAGGCGCCTGATTTTGAACGTTTTGTCTGTCTGCGTCTGGCTTATGATGCCTTGCGTCTGGGAGGCACTGCTCCGGCTATATTAAATGCGGCCAATGAAGTGGCAGTGGATGCTTTTTTAAATGAAAAAATTGCCTTTACTCATATTGCCCGGGTCGTTGAGCAGACTATGGAACGCTTAACAGTGCACAATGTTAACAGCATGGATGTGGTATTAAGTGCCGATCAAAAGGCACGGATCACAGCCAACGAATTGCTGTTAAGCTGATATTTCCGGTTCCTTCAAAAAAATGGTTAAAACTGTACTGTCTAATTTATGAATAATCTAGCTACAACCTTACCTACCTTTATTTTTACCATTGCGTTACTGGTAGCTATACATGAGTTTGGGCACTTCTGGGTGGCACGAAAACTCGGTGTTAAGGTACTGCGTTTTTCTATTGGCTTTGGCAAACCCCTGTTTAAGTTTACCGGTAAGCAGGATGATACCGAATACGTCATTGGCGCTATTTCGCTGGGCGGTTATGTCAAGATGCTGGATGAAAGAGAAGGCGATGTGCCGAAAGAAGAACTGCATCGGGCCTTTAACCGACAGCCCGTCTGGTCACGTTTTGCCATAGTATTTGCCGGACCCTTTATTAATTTCGTATTTGCCGTGTTTGCCTTCTGGATGATGTTTGTTATTGGTGTTCAGGGCGTAAAACCCATTATGGGGCACCTGGATGAAACTTCTATTGCCTGGCAGGCGGGATTACGGGAAGGGGATAAAATTGTGGCAGTAGACGGTTATGCCACCCCGACCCTGAGTGCCGTATATGAGCAATTATTATCAGCCTTTTTAAATCGCAGTCAGGTTAAACTGAAACTGGCCGATGAACGGCTTATTACCATGAAACTCAATGAGGTGCCAAAAGATATTGAGCCCTCAGAATTACAGAAAATTATCGCTCTCAGTATCAGGTTGCCCGAGGAAGACGTTATTATCAGTGAAGTGACTCCCGATTCTCCCGCTGCTCAGGCTGGTATGCAGGCTGGTGATCAGGTACTGGCCATTAACGGGCAGTCCATCAGACACTGGCGGGAACTGGTCAGGGCCGTGATAGATAAGCCCGGCCAGACGATTTCTGTTGAAATACAACGTAAGGTTCAGGACAGGCTCCAGCGTGAGACTTTGCCCATTAAAATAGCATCCGTAGACTACAATGGTGAAACCATTGGCCGAATTGGCGTCCACCCCAAAGCGGTCACGCCCTTACCGGAGTCCATGTATGCCATGCATCAATACGGTGTTTTGGAGGCAATTACACGGGGAATTGAAAAAACCTGGGATTTATCAGTGCTAACCTTAAAAATGTTAGGTAAAATAGTGCTCGGCGAAGCCTCTATTAAGAATATCAGCGGTCCGATTACTATTGCAGAAGTGGCTGGACAGTCGGCACAAATGGGATTTGAAAGCTTTCTTCGTTTTCTGGCAATAGTCAGTTTAAGCCTGGGAGTAATAAACCTGTTGCCTATCCCCATGCTGGATGGCGGACACCTGTTATATTACCTGATTGAAATGGTAAAAGGTTCACCGGTTTCAGAAGCGGCTCAGGAATTTGGCCTGAAAATTGGTGTGGCTATTTTGATTATGCTGATGAGTGTGGCTTTATTTAATGATTTTAATCGTTTGCTTCAGTAATATTTATCCCTTTATAGATTCTACCTATGGAAGAGGGCAGGGTAAGGGGAGTTGAACAAACGCAAGATAATAATAAATTTAAATTTTTCTGCCCGGTTAAATCGGCTGCAGAAAAGTACAACCATTGATGACTGGAACTCACTAAATGAGACGTGTTTTTTTCTCTATTACCAACCTTATTAACTTTAAAGCTAATATAAAAAAATTAGTTTTTATAAGTGCTGCTTCTATAAATGCCCTGTTATTTTGTCTCCCCTTATGGGCAATTGAACCTTTTACTATTGAATATATTCAGGTCGATGGGTTACAGCGTATCTCTGCTGGTACCGTATTTAACTACCTGCCCTTAAGAGTAGGAGATAAAGTTGATGACAGAGCTGTTTCCAAATCTATTCGGGAGCTGTTTAAAACCGGTTTTTTCAAGGATGTACGCCTGGAACGGGAAGGTAATCGACTGATAGTTTTTGTAGTGGAACGTCCGGCTATTGCTGATATTAAATTTGAAGGCAATAAGGATATTGATACCGAAGAATTAACCAAGGCCTTAAAACAGATCGGTTTTGCTGAAGGCCGGGTCTATGACAAGTCTACTTTACAGCGAGTGGTAGAAGAACTTAAACGTCAGTATTATGCCCGGGGTAAATACGCTGTACGTATTGACACCGTAGTCACTCCACTGGAACGTAATCGTGTAGGCATTCAGGTGAATGTTTCAGAAGGTCTGGTAACCACTATTACCAAAATTAACTTTGTCGGCAATAAAGCCTTTGATACGGAAACACTGCTTGATGAAATGGAGTTAACCACGCCTACTCTGTTTTCTTTTTATACCAAAACCGATCAGTATTCCAAGCAGAAACTGGCTGGGGATTTGGAAAATATCCGTTCCTTTTATCTCGATCGGGGCTATGTCAACTTTAAAATTGATTCCACCCAGGTGGCCATTACACCAGATAAAAAGCATATATATATCACTGTTAATATTACTGAAGGTGACAAATATACTATTAAGGAAGTTAAACTGGCCGGTGACCTGATTGTTGAACCCAAAGAAATTTTCCCGGTTGTTAAAATTCAGAAAGGTCAGTACTTTTCCAGAAAAAATATTACCGAAACCTCAGAAGCTATTGTCGATATTCTGGGTAAGGCCGGATATGCCTTTTCCAATGTTAACCCTATCCCCCAGGTAGATGATAAAACCAAGGAAGTTACTCTGACCTTTTTTGTGGACCCCGGCAACCGGGTTTATGTACGCCGGATCAGTATTATAGGCAATACCAATACGGCCGATGAAGTCATACGTCGTGAAATGCGTCAGTTTGAAAAAAGCTGGATTTCAACCACCAATGTAGAACGTTCCAAAGCCCGTCTGCAGCGGCTGGGATTTTTCAAGGAAGTCAGCGTAGAGACACCTCCGGTGCCAGGCAGCTCTGATATGGTGGATGTGATTTATACGGTAGAAGAACAGTCCACCGGCAGTATTAACGCAGGTGCCGGCTTCTCCCAGTCACAAGGTGTTATTTTTAACTTTAGTATTACCCAGGATAATTTTCTGGGTACTGGTAATCGTTATAGTGTGGCAGCTAATACCAGTGACGTCAATACCATTTACAGTATCAGTGTGACTGACCCTTATTTTACCGATGACGGCATTAGCCGTACCCTGCGTTTTAACTGGCGGGAAACCGATCTGGCTGAAGAAAACCTGTCTAATTATGCGACAGATAATATCAGTTTTGGAGTGGGCTTCGGTGTGCCAATTAATGAGTTTGATCGGATTGGTTTTGGGGTGGATTTTGAAAACACCCAGATTGATTTGCCATCAATTAGAGAAGGTAGCGATGCCAACGGCACATATTATTATATGGATACTTCCCTGGATATTCTTGAATATGTATTTATGGAAGGAGACGACTTTTCAGTACTAAGGCTTTCAGCTAACTGGTCTCATGATACTCGAAATAAAGCCATTTTCCCAACCCGGGGTGCATTACAGCGTCTTTCAGGTGATGTGACTGTTCCCGGCAGTGACTCTCAGTTTTATCATATTAATTATGTTCAGCAGCGTTTCTTTCCTTTAACACGTACGACTACCCTTATGCTCAAGGGTAATATTGGTTATGCAGATACCTATGGTGGTGATATGTTCCCACCATTTGAAAAATATTATGCCGGTGGTATGAGAGATATTAGAGGTTATAAATCCAATACTTTGGGACCTAAGGACGACAAAGATGCCACATTTGTAAACTATAATGATACAGGAAAAACAGTTAAGCACTTTGCAACGGGCGATCCATTAGGGGGACAGTTTAAACTCATTGGTAATGCAGAAATTATCCTGCCAGTTCCCTTTGTTAAGGACTCATCGGCCTACCGTTTAAGCGGTTTCGTTGATATGGGTAATGTCTTTGCCGACACTGGTGACTTCGAAGCCAGTGAAATACGCTATACTACAGGTATAGCCGGAGCATGGCTTAGTCCCTTTGGCTTATTAAGAGTCAGTGTGGCCGCACCTTTAAATGAAAAAAGTGGGGATGATACGGAAACCTTTCAGTTCTCCTTTGGTCAATCTTATTAAAGTACCTGAAATCGTGTAGAATAGCAGTCTATCGGCTATCTAAATAAAGAATATAAAAATTATGGAGAATCATATGACTAAGAAACTGATGGCACAATCCCGATGGTTAATCCTGATCATCTGCCTGTTTTCAGTCTCTTTTGCCTGGGCAGGTCAGAAAATTGCCTTTGTTAACCAGGCTAAATTACTGCAGAAGGCGCCGCAGGCGGAGGCCGCACGCAGTAAACTGCAAAAGGAATTTGCCAAACGGGATAAGGCACTGGTCAATTTACAGAAAAAAATTCAGAGCAGTACTGAAAAGTTACAGAAAGATGCGGCTATTCTGTCCTCTACCGAGCTGAATAAGCTGAAACGTAAAATCACCATGATGAGACGGGATCTGGAACGTGACAAGGCGGCATTTAAGGAAGATCTGAGTATTCGTCAGAATGAAGAACTGGTTAAACTGCAGAAGTCTGTATTGCAGTCCATTAAAACCATTGCTGAACAGGAAAAATATGATCTGATCATCAGCGAAGGGGTTATTTATGCCAGCAAACAAATTAATGTAACCGATAAAATTCTGGCTCAGTTAAAAAAAAAATATCGTTCAGGTAAGTAAGCTCTTCATAACGACCTGACTAAGAAAAATACATGTCCATTCCCACCCGGCAGGCCAGTTTAAAAGAACTGGCTGAATTTGTTAATGCAGGATTTCAGGGTGATCCTGAAACTCAGATTTCAGGTATTGCTACTCTGGAACACGCCCAGCCGGGTGATCTCAGTTTTTTTTCCAACCGTAAATACCACAAGTTTCTGTCTAGCACCCAGGCGAATATTGTTATTCTTAAACCAGAAGATGTGCAACACTGTCCGACTAATGCGATTATTACCGATGATCCTTATTTAAGCTATGCCAAACTAGCTGCCTGGCTTACCACCGAACAAAATCCAACCGCTATAATTCATGATACGGCCATTATCGGCCAGGACACTCATATAGGGGAAGATGTTTCACTGGATGCTAATGTGGTTATTGGTGAGCAGTGTAATATTGGTAACAATGTCCGTCTGGATGCAGGCTGTGTGATTGCTGATGGCGTGACTATTGGAGACAATACCCATTGCTATCCTAATGTTTCCATTTATAAGAATGTTCGTATTGGAAAAAACACCCTGATCCATTCCGGTGTGGTAATAGGCAGTGACGGTTTTGGCATTGCCAATGAGCAGGGCAAATGGATTAAGGTAGCGCAACTGGGCTCTGTACAGATTGGTGATAATGTGGAAATCGGAGCCAATACTAGCATTGATCGGGGAGCCATTGAAGATACCATTATTGAAAATGGTGTAAAACTGGATAACTTGATCCAGATTGCTCACAATGTCCATATTGGTGAAAATACCGCCATTGCAGGCTGTGTCGGGATTGCCGGCAGTACGACGATAGGCCGTAACTGTGCAATCGGCGGGGGAGCTGGGATCCTGGGGCATTTAAGTATTACTGACCAGGTTCATATTACAGCCACTTCTCTGGTGACCAAAAGTATTAGCAAACCCGGTGTCTATTCTTCGGGGATGCCCCTGCAGGAAAATGCCCTGTGGCATAAAAACTTTGTCCGCTTTAAACAGCTTGATTCCATGGCCAGACGCTTAACAGAATTACAGGCACAGGTTAAGACTCTGGAAAAATAATTGCCGGCTGTTTCCAAACAGTGGCCGGTTCTACTATGACTTATTCCCATATAAAAGTATAATGGCTTCAGAACTGATTTCAGTTCAGAGCTGTTATACTGGTTCAGAACTGTTACCGGTTCAGGACTGTTACTGGTTCAGGACTGTTATACCAGCTCAAGACTCGCATTTAAAAAGATATAAGAAGAAATAATGGAAAAACAACTCAATTCAATGGATATCAATGATATTCTGGAACACTTGCCGCACCGCTATCCTTTTTTGCTGGTGGACAAAGTCGTGGATTATGAAGCCGGAAAATATTTAACCGGTATCAAAAATGTCAGCTATAATGAACCACAGTTTACCGGTCATTTCCCTCAAAAGCCCATTTTGCCCGGTGTTCTGGTTATTGAAGCACTGGCACAGGCAACGGGTATTCTGGCGTATAAATCCACAGATTCAAAACCTAACGAAAACTCTCTGTATTATCTGGTGGGCATTGACAAAGCCCGTTTTAAGCGTCCGGTCAACCCTGGAGAGCAGCTGGTATTAAAAGTTGAAGTGGTTAAAAATATGCGCGGTGTCTGGAAATTTAATGCCGAAGCAACCGTTGATGAGCAACTGGTGGCTTCGGCTGAATTAATGTGTGCTGAGAGAGATGCCTGAGCAAGATTCTAACTCTGTTTTAATTCATCCAACGGCTATTATTGATCCCTCAGCGGAACTGGCGGATGATGTTTCGGTGGGTGCCTTTTCTGTTATCGGGCCCAAAGTAAAAATTGACACCGGCAATATAATCGCTTCTCATGTGGTGATTAATGGCCCAACCAGCATTGGTAAAGACAACCACTTTTACCAGTTTGGTTCTATTGGTGAAGCTCCCCAGGATAAAAAATACCAAGGCGAAGACACCACGCTTGAAATCGGCAGCCGGAATGTTATTCGTGAATTTACTACGCTGAACCGTGGAACAGTACAGGATCGCGGTGCCACCACTATTGGTGATGACAACCTGATTATGGCTTATGTGCATATTGCCCATGACTGTGTTCTGGGCAGTAATATTATCCTGGCCAATAATGTAGCCTTGGCCGGTCATGTTAATATTCATAATCATGCTATTTTAGGCGGTTTTTCTCTGGTGCATCAGTTCTGCACCATTGGCTCTTATTGCTTTACAGCCATGAACAGTGTTATTTCCAAAGATATTCCACCTTATGTCATGGTGTCCGGTCATATGGCCAAACCTCATGGACTTAATATCGAAGGTCTGAAACGCCATTGTTACAGCCGGGAGGCCATTAAGTCCATTCGGCAGGCCTACAAGGCTTTGTATCGTTCAGGCCTGACTCTGGAAGATGCCATTACCGAGATTAATGAACTGGCTACAGAGTGTCAGGAACTGATGTTAATGACCGAGTTTTTAAATAATCACCTTAAGCGCGGGATCATTCGCTAATGCGTATAGGCATTATTGCGGGCGAAGCGTCTAGTGATATCCTTGCCTCCGGTTTAATTAAAGCCATTCACAAATACTATCCTGATGCACAGTTTGAAGGCATTGCCGGCCCTTTAATGATTGAGGCCGGCTGCAGGGCTATCTATCCGGCAGAAAAGCTGGCGGTGATGGGACTGGTTGAAGTGCTGGCTCATTATCGTGAATTATCCTCTATCCGCAAGGAACTCATTGAATACTTTATTGCTAATCCTCCCGATGTCTTTATCGGTATCGATGCACCGGATTTTAACCTGGATATTGAAGCGGCTTTAAAAGCGCAGGGCATCGGCACTATCCATTATGTCAGCCCCTCGGTCTGGGCCTGGCGGCAGTATCGCCTGGCTAAAATTGCCCGGGCTGTGGATATGATCCTGACCCTGTTTCCATTTGAAAAACGCTTTTATGAAAATCATAAAATTTCAGTTCAGTATGTGGGACATGCCTTGGCTGATGAAATTGATTTAAAAATTGATGTTCCTGCCATCCGTAAAAAACTGTCACTGGATATAAAAAACAATCAATCTGTTATCGCCGTACTGCCGGGCAGCCGTATGTCCGAGGTGACACGACTTGCACAGCCTTTTATTGCAACCATGCTCCAGTGTCTGCAGGAACAATATTTACAGGAGAAATCGGATCTGGTTTTTGTTATACCCTTTGTTAATGAAAAAACCAGGGACTTTTTTACCCAGGAGCTGGATCAGCAGTTTAAGGGGCAGGACGTTTTACGTCAGCAGATCCATTTGTTTAACTGCTGCTCCAGAGATGTTATGGCAGCAGCCGATGCCGTATTACTGGCCTCCGGTACCGCCGCTCTGGAAGCCTTGTTATTAAAGAAACCCATGCTGGTGGCCTACAAACTGGCACCGCTGACATACTGGATAGCCAAACGATTATTAAAAGTTCCTTATTACTCTCTACCCAATTTGCTGGCAGGGGAGTGTCTGGTGGAAGAAATTACCCAGAACGATGTTTCTCCTGAAATACTTACAGATAAAGTGTTAAATTTGCTCAATATTGAAAACTGGCAGGAAAAACTGAAAATATTTGATGACATTCACCAGCTGTTGCGTAAAAATGCCAATGAAACTGCAGTTCAGGCTGTTATTGATTATTTACGCTCAAAGGGTAAACTGCCAGCCTCTGACCCGGTTGTTCTTGTTAAAGATCCCACGGCAGAAGAAAAATAATGGCTTTTGATCCTCTGTATGAAAACCTGTCCGGTCTGGTTGCTGGTGTTGATGAAGTTGGCAGAGGCCCGCTGGCCGGTGCTGTGGTAACGGCTGCTGTTATACTGAACCCGGATAAGCCCATTAAAGGGCTTGATGATTCAAAAAAAATCTCTGAAAAAAAACGCAGCATCTTGGCACAGCAGATCAAAGAGCTGGCATTATGTTATTGTCTTGCACGCGCCGAACACGGTGAAATTGATGATTTAAATATTTTTCAGGCCACTCTGCTGGCCATGCGCCGTGCAGTGGAAGGGTTGCGTATCAGGCCTGATCGGGTGCTGGTGGATGGTAAGTTCTGTCCTGATATTACTTATTCATGTGAGGCGGTGGTAAAAGGTGATTCAAGGGTGGCGGCTATTAGTGCCGCCTCAATTCTGGCCAAGGTAGAACGGGATAATGAAATGATTGCCCTTGATAAAGTCTGGCCCGGCTATGGCTTTGCAAAACATAAGGGCTACCCGACCAAAGTGCATATTGAAGCCTTACAAAAGCTGGGTGTAACCCCTATCCACCGTAGAAGTTATAAGCCGGTACAGAAAATTTTAAATATGCAAAACGTATAATATTCCCTGATTTTGAGACAGCAACTCCTAAAGCACTTTAAAAAATGCCCAATACTTTTGTTCACTTAAATATCCACACTGAATTCTCTCTGGTTGATGGAATTGTCCGTCTTAAGCCTTTAATCCAGGCAGCCAAAGACCAGCAAATGCCGGCTCTGGCGGTTACGGATCAAAGTAATGTCTATGCTCTGGTTAAGGTTTATCAGGCCTGTCTGGGTGCGGGTATTAAGCCCATAGTCGGTGCTGATCTCTGGTTAAAAAATCCTGATGACTCTGCACGGCCGTTTCGCATATTAATTCTTTGCCAGAATAATGACGGCTACCTGAACCTGAAACATTTAATCAGCCGAAGTTACCTGGAAGGCCAGCATCTGGGCAAGGCCATGATTGAAAAAGACTGGCTGGCGGAACGTTCAGACGGTTTAATAGTATTACTGGGCAAGGGCAGTGAAATCGGCAGCCTGTTATTAGAAGAGCACTACAGCGAAGCAAAAGCCGCCATTTGCTTTTACCAGCAGTTATTTCCAGACCGGCTTTACCTGGAGCTGCAGCGTATTTCACACCCCGGAGATGAACTTTTTTTGCATCAGGCGGTAAAGCTGGCCGGTGAATGCGGACTTCCTGTGGTTGCGACTAATGCGGTGTGTTTTATTAAGCGCGAAGATTTTGAGGCACATGAAGCACGGGTGTGTATTAACCAGGGCAGGGTACTGGCTGATAAACACCGGCCTAAGGATTATACCGAAGAGCAGTATTTAAAATCGGCAGCAGAAATGGCCGAGCTGTTTCAGGATATTCCGGAAGCTGTCGAAAACAGCGTAGAGATTGCCAGACGCTGTAATGTTACCCTGCACCTAGGCGAAAACTTTCTGCCTGACTTCCCGATACCGGAAGGCTTAAGCATGGATGAACATTTCCGCAGGCTTTCCCATGAAGGACTGGATAAACGTTTTCCCCAGTTATTTGGTGAGGATTTTGACTTTGATAAAGCAGAATATCAGGATCGTATAAAAGAATACCGGGAACGTCTGGATATAGAACTGGATGTTATTATCGGCATGGGCTTCCCCGGTTATTTCCTGATTGTTGCCGACTTTATTCAGTGGGCCAAAAATAATAGTGTACCGGTGGGGCCAGGTCGAGGCTCTGGTGCCGGCTCCCTGGTGGCTTATGCTCTGACCATTACCGATCTGGACCCTCTGGAATACGATTTACTGTTTGAACGTTTCCTGAATCCGGAACGGGTATCCATGCCCGACTTTGATATTGATTTCTGTATGGAAGGCCGGGATAAAGTGATCCAGTATGTGGCTGAAACCTATGGCCGGGATCGGGTGTCGCAAATTATTACCTTCGGTTCCATGGCCGCCAAGGCTGCCATTCGGGATGTGGGACGGGTACAGAGCCAGGGCTATGGTTTTGTGGACTCCATTGCCAAGCTGATCCCCATGGATATCGGTATTACCATTTCCAAAGCCATGGAGCAGGAGGAAGAACTGCAGCGGCGCTATGATACGGATGATGCCGTTAAAGAGCTGATTGATATGGCCCTGGCACTTGAAGGCATTACCCGGAATGTAGGTAAACATGCCGGGGGTGTGGTCATTTCTCCCAGTGATATTAATGAATTTTCCCCTATCTACTGTGAACAGGGTTCTCAGAGCATTGTTACCCAGTTTGATAAAAACGATGTGGAAACCGTCGGCCTGGTCAAGTTTGACTTCCTGGGCTTAAAAACACTGACAGTGATTGACTGGGCGCTGGAAATAATCAATACCCGGCTTAAAAAAGAAGGTAAAGAACCGGTTGATATTACCCAGATTGACCTGACGGATCGGGCTTCCTTTGATACCCTAAAAGCCAGTAATACCACGGCCGTTTTCCAGCTTGAATCCCGCGGTATGAAGGATCTGATCAAACGTCTGCAGCCGGACTGTTTTGAAGACATTGTGGCCCTGGTGGCCCTGTTCCGTCCCGGTCCTTTACAGTCCGGTATGGTGGACGATTTTATTGATCGAAAGCATGGCCGGCAGAAAGTTGAGTACCCTCATCCTTCGTTGGAACCCATTCTTCAGCCCACCTATGGTACCATTTTATACCAGGAACAGGTGATGCAGATCTCCCAGGTGCTGTCCGGTTATACCCTGGGTGGTGCTGATCTGTTACGCCGAGCCATGGGAAAGAAAAAACCGGAAGTCATGGCCCAGCAGCGTTCTATTTTTGAAGAGGGAGCGATTAAAAATAATATAGACAAGGAAGTAGCTACGCACATTTTTGATCAGATGGAAAAATTTGCTGCCTATGGTTTTAATAAATCCCACTCAGCGGCCTATGCGCTGGTTTCCTATCAGACGCTCTGGCTGAAAACTCACTATGTAGAAGCCTTTATGGCTGCGGTATTATCGGCAGATATGGATAATACCGATAAGGTGGTGATAATTATTGAAGAATGCCGCGATCAGGAACTTAAGGTGGTGGCTCCGAAAGTCAATGTGTCGGAATATAAATTTACCGTCAGTGATGATAATGAAATTGTCTATGGTCTGGGCGCCATTAAAGGTGTTGGTGAAGGTGCCATTGAAAGTATTATTGAGAGCCGTAACAGCGGCGGCCTCTACAAGGATTTTCAGGACTTCTGTAACCGGGTGGATCTGCGGCGCTGCAATAAACGGGTCATAGAAACTCTGGTTAAATCCGGTGCCCTTGACGATATGGGCTGTACCCGGGCCACCCTGTTTAAGGCCATACCGGAAGCCACCAAAGCTGCTGAACAGTTTGCCAAAGCCGAGGCGGTGGGGCAGGATGACCTGTTTGGCAGGGACTTTTTTTCCACCGGCTCACTGGACAGTACGGCGGAGGAAGCCGCCGGTTTTGAGCCGCTGGAAGAATGGCCGGAAGACGAGCGCCTGAGGTATGAAAAAGATACCCTGGGTCTGTATCTTACCGGACACCCTATTGATCAGTATCTTGATGAACTGAAAAACTTTATTACCCATCGCCTGGTTGAACTTAACCCGGAAAAAAAACAGAATATTGTTATCGCAGGTCTGATTATTGGTATTCGAACCATTAATACCAAACGCGGTTTGATGGCTATTGTGACTATTGATGATCGCAGCGCCCGTCAGGAAATTACCCTGTTTTCTGAGAAGTTCACAGAATTTAAAGATATTTTAATTAAGGATTCAGTGATTGTGGTTTCCGGCGAACTGGGACTGGATCATTATTCCGGTAATGCCCGTATTAATGTTAATCATATTTATGATCTGGATGAAGCCCGTAATCATTTTGCCCGCAGACTGGCTGTATCCCTGCATCGGGAGCAAATAGACAATGATTTTATTGAGCAGTTCAGGGAACTTCTAAGCACTTTTTCTGAAGGTGGGGAATGCCCGGTGGTCTGTTATTACCGGGGAGAAAAAGCCAAAGTAGCTATGCGTCTTGGAGATAACTGGCGAGTGCATCTGAACCGGGAACTCATTCAGTGTCTGGAGCATCTGACCGGCCATTCGAGTAAAATCATTTACCGTTAATGGAACTTCTGACCCTGTTTTTCAGCGGCTTTACCTCTTCAACCCTGCTACCGGGCAGTTCCGAAGCCCTGTTTGCCTGGATGCTGTCCCAGCAAAGCTGGCCGGTCTGGTTACTGATTGTCGTAGTGGGTACAGCTAATTCTTTAGGCGGTATGACCAACTGGCTGCTGGGTATATTAATACGCCGGGGGTTGCTTGAAGACAGGGATAAAAAAAGCACAACAGGAAAGTCAATAAAACCAGACTAAATGCAGAACTGTGGCTGGAACAGCACGGTGCCCCGGTCCTGTTTTTCAGTTTTCTGCCCATAATCGGCGACCCCTTATGTCTGGTGGCCGGTCTGATAAAAATAAGCTGCCTGCAGGCTCTGCTTTATATCAGTCTGGGGAAATTTTTTCGTTATATTGCCATAGCTTACTTTATAAATTAATAATGTTATAATTAATTACTGTATAACAAGATTTTGCTTTTAACGTCCCCCTTCTTTAGAAGGGGGATTGAGGGGGTTGAAATGCACTTGAATATAAGTAATTTTGACCCCCAGGTCTCCAATTTGCGCAGTTAACCTCCCCCGCAGTAAAAAGGGACTTAATTGCCAGAATTAAAACATAAGAAAAGACAAAATGAATCCAAATTTTCTTGATTTTGAACAACCAATTGCTGAACTGGAAGCTAAAATTGAAGAGCTTCGCTATGTCGGCAATGATACCGATCTTAACTTATCCGAAGAAATTTCTACCTTACAGGGTAAAAGCCGTTCCTTAACGGAATCCATTTTTAAGAGCCTGACCCCTTGGCAGATCTCCCAGTTAGCCCGTCATCCCTTACGTCCTTATACTCTGGACTATATAGAACATATGTTTACGGATTTTGAAGAACTGCACGGTGATCGCGCTTTTGCCGATGATTCTCCTATAGTCGGTGGTCTGGCCCGTCTGGAGGGTAGGCCGGTTATGGTCATAGGTCACCAGAAAGGCCGCGATACGGCAGAAAAGGTAAAACGTAATTTTGGTATGCCGCGTCCGGAAGGTTATCGCAAGGCTCTGCGCCTGATCAAGCTGGCGGAACGTTTCAAATTGCCCATTCTGACCTTTATTGATACCCCCGGAGCCTATCCCGGTGTGGATGCTGAAGAGCGCGGACAAAGTGAAGCCATTGCCCGTAATTTAATTGAAATGTCTGAGTTAAAAGTTCCTGTCATCTGTACCGTTATCGGTGAAGGCGGTTCCGGCGGCGCACTGGCCATTGGGGTCGGTGACCGGGTAAATATACTGCAGTACAGTACCTATTCCGTAATTTCTCCGGAAGGCTGTGCCTCTATTTTATGGAAAAGCGCCGATAAAGCAGCTGAAGCAGTTGAGGCCATGGGCATAACCTCTGAGCGTTTAAAAGAACTGGGTCTGGTAGACCAGATCATAGAAGAGCCTCTGGGCGGCGCTCATCGCGATCATAAAGCCATGGCCAATAAACTGAAACAATCCTTACTGGAAACTCTGGAACACCTGTCCGAACTGCCTGCGGACCGGTTACTGGATGCCCGCTACGAACGCCTGATGAAATACGGTAATTTTATTGAGGCTTAATAGTGAAAGGTTCTGGAAGGAGTAACAGGCCATGTCGGTAACTCCTCAGTCCCTTCATTATCACTTAACCCGTCTGGTTAATAGCCAGAAATTCCTTATTGCCTACAGCGGCGGGGAGGACTCCCATGTTCTGCTGCATCTCTGTTATCAGCTAAAAAAACATAGCCTGGGTAAAGATCTGAACTTTTCTGCGGTATATATTGATCATGGTCTTAGTCCTTATGCTCAAAAATGGGGGGAGCATTGTCAGCAGGTTTGTTATGAACTGGACATCCCTCTGAGCATAATTGAAGTCAATGCCCAGTCTGAGCAGGGGCAAAGCCCGGAAGCGGCGGCCCGCAAAGCAAGATACCAGGCTTTTCATGAAATCTTAACAGACGGGGAATGTCTGCTCACAGCACAGCATCGAGATGATCAGGCCGAAACCGTATTGCTACAGTTAATGCGTGGCAGTGGTACCCGTGGATTATCGGCCATGCCTGAGGTTAAGAATTTTGGCAAAGGCTGGCTGTGCCGGCCCATGCTGGATGTCGATAAGCAGACCCTACTGGCCTATGCACAGCAGCATCAGTTACACTGGGTAGAAGATGAAAGCAATCAGGAGCAGCGCTTTGACCGTAATTTTTTACGCCATAGTATTCTGCCCGAACTGCAGAAACACTGGCCTTCGGTGCACAGTAATATTGCCCGTACCGCCAATGTGCTGGGTGAGTCTCAATATCTGCTCGATATTATGGCTAAAGAGGATTTTACTGCTGCGGCTGAATTTGAAAATGAGCAGCAGACAGCCGACAAACTGGTATTAAATAAAGTCAGAGAACTGGTCAGTTTATCAGCCTCACAAGCCTTAGCTGATGCTCGTTTCAAACTGGCCCGGGTACATAATTTATTAAGATACTGGATACACCTCAATGACTTACCTATGCCATCTAAAAAAATTCTTGAACAGGTGGTGCACAATATTATCTTTTCCCGTAACGATGCCTCACCAGTAGTATGCTGGAAAAGAGATTCCTTCCAATGTGAAATCAGAAAATACCGCAATACCCTGTATCTGATTAATCGTACCGGACAACCGGTTATTGATGAACAGATCAGAACACAAAGTTATGTCCTTAAACCGGCTCAACCGGTAAACCTGCCTGGTATCGGGATGATCTGTCTTGAGCTGGGTTCTGAAGAATTGAAACAGACCATTACAGTACGTTTCCGGCAGGGCGGGGAACGTTTCAGAAAATCCAGGGGCGCAGCATCAAGTCTGTTAAAACACTGGTTTCAGGAACAGGGCATCCCGCCCTGGGAACGGGATTGTATGCCATTAATTTTTGTGGATGATGAGTTGGTTCAGGTGGGTAACTGTATTGTTAATAAAGATTTTGGCAATGAAAGTGGCAAACCCAAAGTTTTTGTAAAATCTGATCACTCATTAGCATAAATAGATGGAGCCATAAGTGTGAAATAAGTGGGTGAAATTAACCGCAATAAACGGTAAAATTAACTTTTCAGATCCGACAAAATTTTTTACCATCTAAGAGTCCGTTCAAACATAATGACCAAGTATATATTTATCACCGGCGGTGTAGTTTCCTCTCTGGGCAAGGGTATTGCCTCAGCCTCATTAGCCGCATTGCTGGAAGCCAAGGGATTGAAAGTGACCCTGCTTAAACTGGATCCCTATATCAATGTTGATCCGGGAACCATGAGTCCGTTTCAGCACGGTGAGGTCTATGTCACTGAGGACGGCGCTGAAACTGATCTGGATCTGGGGCATTACGAACGTTTTGTACGCACCAATATGCGCCAGAGTAATAACTTTACTGCTGGCCGTGTTTATGAAAGTGTGCTGTCCAAGGAACGCCGGGGTGATTACCTGGGCGCTACGGTTCAGGTTATCCCCCATATTACCGACGAAATCAAGCAGCGGATTCACCTGGGCGCAGCGGATGCTGATATTGCCATGATTGAAATCGGCGGTACCGTAGGGGACATCGAATCCCTGCCGTTTATGGAGGCTATCCGCCAGCTGGGTATTCAGATGGGCAGTGACAATACCCTGTTTATGCACCTGACCCTGCTGCCTTATATACCCACTGCCGGTGAATTAAAAACCAAGCCTACTCAGCACTCCGTTAAGGAATTACAGTCCATTGGTATTCGCCCGGACATCCTGGTGTGTCGTGCGGATCGGGAAATTCCCGATGAAGAATGCCGTAAAATTGCCCTGTTTACCAATGTGGAAGAACGGGGAGTTATATCCGCCATTGATGTGGACAGTATTTACCGTATACCACTGTTGTACCATGAGCAGAAACTGGATCAGCTGGTGGTGGAAAAACTGAAGCTGGATGTACCGGATGCCGATCTGTCCCAGTGGCAGGCCGTAGTTAATGCCCAGAAAAATCCACAGGGTGAAGTCAATGTAGCCATGGTGGGTAAATATGTGGATTTAACGGAGTCCTATAAATCCCTGTCTGAATCCTTAATCCATGCCGGCATTCATACTTCCACCCGCGTAAAAATCACCTATGTGGATTCAGAAGAAATTGAAAAAAACGGCACCGACTGCCTCAAAGCAATGGATGCCATTCTGGTTCCCGGCGGCTTTGGCAACCGGGGTGTAGAAGGCAAGATACTGGCTGCCCAGTATGCCCGGGAAAACAAGGTGCCTTATCTGGGGATCTGTCTGGGTATGCAGGTGGCTGTAATTGAATATGCCCGTAATGTAGCTCAACTGGACAAGGCCCATAGTACCGAATTTGATCCTCAGACACCTAACCCGGTTATTGCCCTGATCACTGAATGGCAAAGAGAAGACGGTACCATTGAAGTGCGTGATGAAAATACCGATATGGGCGGCACCATGCGCCTGGGCGGTCAGCCCTGTAAACTGGCAGAAGGTTCCAGGGTCAAGGAAATTTATGGTAAGGAAGTGATTGTGGAGCGACACCGTCACCGCTATGAGTTTAATAACCAGTACCGTAAACCGCTGGCCAATGCCGGTTTAATTTTCTCCGGTATTTCCCTGGATGAAAATCTGGTGGAAGTCGTAGAAGTGGCCGATCACCCCTGGTTTGTGGCCTGTCAGTTCCATCCTGAATTTACCTCCACACCCAGAGATGGCCATCCTCTGTTTACCAGTTATATTAACCAGGCCCGTGTCAGTGCCGGACTGGAAATTGTCAATAAAGAAGGAAAACTGTTTTAATGAAACTTTGCGGTTTTGAAGCCGGTCTGGATCAGCCCCTGTTTTTAATTGCTGGTCCCTGCGTGATAGAAAGTGAGCAGATGGCTATGTCCACAGCCGAACAGTTAAAACGGATCACCGAACAACTGGGCATTTCTTTTATTTATAAATCCTCCTTTGACAAGGCTAACCGCACCTCCAGCCAGAGCTACCGCGGTCCCGGTATGGCAGAAGGTCTGCGCATTCTGCAAAAAGTTAAACAGGAACTGAATTTACCTATACTTACCGATGTCCATGAAGATACTCCCTTGGATGAAGTTGCCGAGGTCGTAGATGTTTTACAGACCCCGGCTTTTTTATGCCGTCAGACTAATTTTATCAAACAGGTGGCTGCCGTCGGCAAGCCGGTGAATATTAAGAAGGGGCAGTTTCTGGCACCCTGGGATATGAAAAATGTTATCGACAAGGCCAGGGAAACCGGTAATGAACAGATAATGGCCTGTGAGCGCGGGGTCAGTTTTGGTTACAACAACCTGGTGTCCGATATGCGCTCACTGGCAGTCATGCGTGAAACCGGCTGTCCGGTGGTTTATGATGCCACTCATTCCGTACAGCAGCCGGGCGGCCTGGGCGGCTGCTCCGGCGGCAACCGGGAATTTGTGCCGGTACTGGCTCGAGCCGCTGTGGCCAGCGGTGTATCCGGGCTGTTTATGGAGACTCATCCAGACCCAGAAAAGGCTCTGAGTGACGGCCCCAATTCCTGGCCCCTGGACAAAATGAGCGATTTAATCAAAACATTAATGGATATAGACCAGCTGGTGAAATCCGGGGTGTTTGCAGAAGATACTTTGTAATTAAAAAAGCTATTAATATTTAGTGTACATCCAGAAATTGCTCTGCTCTTAAGTCCCCCTTTTTTAAAGGGGGATAAAGGGGGTTTAAGTCTTTGATTTGCAACCCCCTCAATCCCCCTTCTAAAGAAGGGGGAAGTTAAAGCTTAATAAATGGATGGAAACTAATTAAAAATTTTTATACACAATCAAACCAAATAAAACTTAAGGAAAACCAATGTCAGATTTAACAATCGTTGACGTAAAAGCAAGAGAAGTAATAGATTCCCGCGGCAACCCAACCGTTGAAGCGGATGTAATTTTAGAAGGCGGTGCCATGGGAAGAGCAATTGTACCGTCGGGTGCATCGACCGGTGCCAGAGAGGCCATTGAACTGCGTGACGGCGATAAGTCCCGTTTCCTGGGTAAAGGCGTTTTAAATGCTGTAAACAATGTCAACGGTGAAATTAAAGATGCCCTGGTGGGTATGAGTGCTGACGACCAAAGCGGCATAGATAATAAAATGATTGAACTGGATGGTACTGAAAATAAAGACCGTCTGGGTGCCAATGCCATCCTGTCTGTTTCTCTGGCTGCAGCTCATGCTGCCGCTAATGCTAATGGCATACCACTTTACCAGCAGCTTGGCGGTGAAGGTCCCTTTACTATGCCCGAACCCATGATGAATATTATTAATGGTGGTGAACACGCCGATAATAATGTGGATATTCAGGAATTTATGATCCTGCCCACAGGTGCACCTTCCATGGCTGAAGCGGTACGTTATGGCGCAGAAGTATTTCATGCTTTAAAGAAAGTCCTAAGCAGCAAGGGTATGAATACTGCAGTGGGTGATGAAGGGGGCTTTGCGCCGGATCTGCCTTCCAATGAAGCGGCTATTGAAGTCATACTGGAAGCTATTGAAGCCGCCGGTTATAAGGCGGGTGAAGATATCTTTATTGGTATTGATGCAGCCAGCTCTGAATTTTACAAAGACGGTAAATATGTTCTGGCCTCAGAAGATAAATCTCTGACTTCTGCTGAAATGGTGGATTATCTGGCCAACTGGGTAGAAAAATATCCATTAATTACTGTGGAAGATGGTCTGGATGAAAATGACTGGGAAGGCTGGAAACTTTTAACCGAGCGCCTGGGCAAAAAAGTCCAGCTGGTGGGTGATGATTTATATGTCACTAACCCTAAAATCTTTAAAGAAGGTATTGATAAGGGTATTGCCAACTCCATCCTGATTAAAGTTAACCAGATTGGTACCCTGACTGAAACCCTGGAAGCCATTCGAATGGCCAAAGATGCCGGCTATACCGCTGTGGTTTCTCACCGCTCCGGTGAAACAGAAGATACGACTATTGCCGATCTGGCTGTGGCGACCTCCTGTGGTCAGATTAAAACTGGTTCTCTGTCCCGCTCTGACCGGATTGCCAAGTATAACCAGCTGATCCGCATCAGCGAACAACTAGGTGATAAGGCAGTTTATCCTGGTAAAGACACCTTCTATAATTTGAAGTAAGAACTGGGCTTGAGCTAACTGGAGGAAATCTGGAATGAACTATGTCATAGCCCTGCTGGTGGCACTGATTCTTATCCTCCAGTACGATCTATGGGTCGGTAAAGGCAGCATACAGGAAGTTCGTGAACTGGAGACTGCTATTAAGTCCCAGAGCGAAGAAAACCGTCTGCTTAAAGAACGTAATGATGCCCTTCGGGCAGAAGTGCGGGATTTAAAAACCGGCCTAGATGCCGTAGAAGAGCGGGTTCGTACCGAACTGGGTATGATCCGCCAGGATGAAATATTTTTTCATATCATTGAGAAGAAATAGGCTATTCTGACTTATGTTTGCCTCCTTCCTGTGGAGCGGCATTTCCTTCCTCTTCACCACCTACCGTAAAGGGTGTGACATACACCAGTAAGCCATACACCGGATTATCCAGATAGTGTAATTCCTTACTGCGCATTTTACGGTTCTGTTTAAAACGATAAACCTTATTAATGCAGTGACCTGCACTTAAAATCTGTGCCTCTGCTTCTACAGCAGACTCTGGTGTAATACCCTGTGCAAGTTTTTGATCCATTGCTGCCTGATCAGTCTGGGACTGTTTATCTGCAGAGGGCTGAGACAGAGGCTCACAGTGACTGGCAGCCAAGTTAACCTCCAGATGCAGAAAACGGGATACAGACAGTTTTAATTTACCTTCAGGCAAAAGGCTTTCGGATATATTGTCCGCAGTAATTTTAATGGGCAGGGCATAACGTCTGGAGAGCGAACGCTGAGTCCAGCCAAAATGAGCCAGTAAACGATAATTGGGAGAGTAACGAAGATTGGCTGCTGAATCGGCCAGCTTATAGTGTTCTCTGGATAAAGCGCTAATCCCTTTATGCAAGGGTACAAACTGATGGCTGGAGAGATTGTATTCAGCCAGAGCCGGTGTTTCATCAGTCAGAGGGTTGATGTCGCCTGTTAAAGCCTGATCTTCTGGACGGCTCCAGAATTCATCCTGCATGCCCTGTTCATTTAACTGCCTGAACAGAAGGGCTTCAACAATATAATACTGTTTTTTCTCTGCTGGTTCAGTTTGTGCGGCATCAGGCTCACTATTTGCTGTATTAGTCTCTGCTGGTTCAGCATAGCTGACCGCTGTACTTAACAGTAGGCAAAGGCTCAGAAAACGGACGGTGTAATTGACAAGATTAGGCATTTATCAGGTTCTCAAATTATATTGCCTTATTATCCTAAATAGGACAGGTGAAAGCCATACCCAGCGATGAATTAGTACTCATTAAAACTTCCCCCTTCTTCAGAAGGGGGATTGAGGGGGTTGAACCTGAAAATGGCGCCTAAAAAACTACGCACAGCTTAAATTTTAAAATTTTTCCGCAAAATCTGATTAGTAAAAGCCGTTCTCAAATAAAACCCTCTGGGAAGCGTCTGCTTTCTTAATCCATCACTACCAATGCCGGTAGTAATAGCCGAGGAATTGGCCGCCTTGGGACGGATCTGCAGGTATTCACCCTGATGTGCAGTAATGGTTTCAACCTGGCCCAGGCTGATCAGTTCCATAAAATCTTCCCAATCGGTCTGCAGGATATCCATATCATCTTCGCCAGGTGACCATAAAAAACCATTACCCACTTTACGTTGTGAGAGGGGAATGTCCGGATTAGCTTCAACAGGCAACCAGAGCACTCTGGATAGCTTTTTATAAACACAGGAGTCCTGCCACTGCAAACCAATATTATTCAATAGAGGAACAGTACAGACATAAGTGGTTTCCCTTGCTTGATAATTGCTGTTAAGAGGAATGGTTTTCAGTTCGATACCCAGGTTAACAAAGTCCGGTTCAGACAGATTGCCGGCGGAAGTGCCCAGTAAACACTCCAGTAACTGTCCGATCCAACCTTTGTCACGTCGTAAATCAGGCGGTACCGTCCAGTTAACCGAGTCGGCCAGTTGCTGCAGAGACTGCCCGGCAATATTCCGGCACAAAGACAACAGTTCGGCTTCAGATTGTGGTGCAGTCTGTTTTTCTGACATAAGCATAAACCTAAAAAAAGCCCCAACCTGTACAGGATGGGGCTTGTGCTTTGCATTACTGTTTAGTTGCTAAAGCGATAAATAAATATTAATCATCGCCACCCATAAAGAACTGCAGCAGGTTTAATAAGTGCATTAATAATGCAAATATTGAAGTGTACAGAGCAACCGTCATAGTAATATAGTTGGTTTCACCACCATGCACCATGGCACTGGTTTCATATAAAATGCCTGCGGAAAGTAATAATACCATGGCTGCTGATATAGCCAGGCTTAAAGCAGGAATTTCCAGAAAGATATTCAGCACAATAGCGGCCAGCATCACCAGAAAACCGACCATTAAAAAGCCGCCCATAAAACTGAAGTTTTTACGGCTTACCAAAGCATAGCCGGACAGGCCTAAAAAGATCACACCAGTCAGACCAAAGGCTGTGGTCACTATTTGTGAGCCGTTAGGCAGTGCCAGGTAAAGGCTTAAAATAGGCCCCAGGATATAACCCATGGCACCGGTAAAGGCAAATATGGCTACCAGACCCATAGCACTGTTGCGCAGTGCATTAATCACAAATGGACCACCCAGAAACACAACTAGCATAATCAGCCAGTGTACGGGCTGGGCATTGGTCATCATGGCGAAGCCAGCCGTTAAGGCACTGAAAAGTATGGTCATGGATAATAAAGTATAAGTATTTCTTATGACTTTATTGGTTGCCAGTACACTGTCCGCAGAACGGGCCGTGGAACGGGCAACATTAACGTATTGGTTCATTTTATTTATGCCTCCTAAGCATTTGTTTTTATAGCTGTCGGTATTATTTGGTTTTGTTTCCAGTTTGTCTGTAATATGATGTCTAAGACAATATAAATCAAGGAAAATTCACTTTTTTTATTAAATACTGCAAAGTGGAAAGCAGAAAAAGACAATATAAATTAAGAAAAATTTAAATCAGTTTGAATAGATACAACTAAAAAATTATTTTAAGGGCTGGTATTTAAAAAAAAGGTTGTTTATAATGCCCACACTTTATACGTGGTGGGCTGGCTGAGTGGCTGAAAGCACCGGTCTTGAAAACCGGCAACGGGTTAAACCGTTCGGGGGTTCAAATCCCTCGCCCATCGCCATTTTCCCGGTGTTTAAAATTTCTTCCTAAACGCTGTTAAAACTCTCCAAGTCTTTAAATTTCCTGAATTTTTATGTTCCATGCTCTTGTTCTGGCTTATTGCTTATAAACACGTTAAAATTGTTTTATAAGAATTAAATTCAACACTATTTTTATTTTTACATAAATAAGCTGGCAATTTCACATAAATTATGTCTAAATTAAATAAGTAACTACAATCTCTATCTCATAATAATAAACAGGTAATCTAATTTTCTGCCTGAAGGGTTTGGTTTAAGTGATAAAAGTTTTACTGGTTGATGACCATGAGTTGGTTCGTACAGGGATCCGTCGACTGATTGAAGACATTAAAGGTCTTGAAGTGGTTGGCGAAGTTGAAACAGGTGAAGCTGCCATCGATTTTGCCAAAGATCAGCATGTTGACGTGGTCTTAATGGATCTGAATATGCCCGGTATTTGCGGCTTGGAAGCAACCCGCTGACTGATTGCCAAAGACAAACACCTGAAAATTATTGTTGTTACTGTACACAATACTGAACCGTTTCCTCAGCAGTTATTTAAAGCCGGTGCCATGGGCTACCTGACCAAGGGCTGTAATATCGAAGAAATTGTGCACGCCATTAAAGAAGTCTTTTATGGCCGTCGATATATTTCGGTCGATATTGCTCAGCAGATGGCCATGAATCTTCAGCCTGAAGATGAAAACCCCTTTGATAAACTGTCCCAGCGTGAAATGCAGGTCATGATGATGAGCATGCAGGGCATGAAAGGGCAGGAGATTTCCGAGCAACTAAATCTCAGCCCCAAAACCATTTCCACTTATCGTTATCGTTTGTTTGAAAAACTGAATGTTTCCAACGATGTGGAACTGACCCGTCTTGCTATGCAGTATGGTCTGATTGACGACTCTATATAACTCTGGCTATTAAAACACTCCCGTATGTCTGATCCGCAATCACAGGAACAGAACTCTTCCAAACCGGCCTTTGATGCCGAACACTTCCTTCAGGAGCTGACCAGCAAACCCGGTGTCTACCAGATGCAAGATGCTGCCGGGATTGTTATCTATGTCGGTAAAGCCAAAAACCTGAAAAAACGGGTCAGCAGTTACTTTCGTAAAACCGGCCAAACACCCAAGACCCAGGTTATGGTGTCCCAGATAGCCAATATAGAAATTCTGGTTACGCATACCGAAAGCGAAGCCCTGTTATTAGAAAATAACCTGATTAAAAACCTCAAGCCGCGCTATAACATTCTGCTGCGTGATGATAAATCCTATCCCTATATTTTTCTGTCCGATCAGGATAAGTTTCCCCGTCTGGCCTTCCATCGGGGTGCCCGCAAAAAAAAAGGCCGCTACTTTGGGCCTTTTCCCAATGGCCACTCTGTAAAAAGCAGTTTAAATCTGCTGCAAAAACTGTTTCCGGTACGCCAGTGTGAAGACAGTTTCTACAAAAACCGCTCTCGGGCCTGTCTGCAGTACCAGATCAAACGCTGCAGCGCCCCCTGTGTGGGACTGGTCAGCGAGGCCGATTATGCGGAAGATGTACGCCATACCATTTTATTTCTGGAAGGCAAAAGCAACCAGGTTATTGATGAACTGATCAAACGTATGGACGAAGCAGCCGCCCAGCTGGAATATGAAAAAGCCGCCATACATCGGGATCAGATTGTCAGTTTAAGACGGCTGCAGGAAACCCAGTATGTGAGTAATGAAAAAGGCGATCTGGATGTGATTGCCATAGAATATCAACAGGGCATTGCCTGTATCCAGGTGTTCTTTATCCGTGACGGGCTTAACCTGGGCAATAAAAGTTTTTTCCCGAAAAATGCCCGTCATCAGACGGTATCAGAATTATTATCCGCTTTTATAGCCCAGTTTTATCTCAGTAGTCTGAAAACCGATCGGCTGATCCCCTCACTGATCCTAGTCAGCCATCCTTTTGAGGATCAGGCCTTGATAGAAACGGTGTTAAAGGAACAGTCAGGTCATAAGATAGAAATTCGTGATAAAGTCAGGGGAGAACGCCTGCGCTGGCTGCAAATGGCTCAGGCCAATGCCCAGACGGCGCTGTTATCCCGACTGTCCAATAAAGCCAGTGTGGTGGAACGCTTTGAGGAACTGCAAAAAGCCTTAAATATGGATACTGTGCCAGAGCGGCTGGAATGTTTTGATATCAGCCACAGTTCCGGAGAAGCGACCGTCGCATCCTGTGTGGTATTTGATCAGTCCGGCCCCTTAAAGTCCGATTACCGGCGCTTTAATATTGACAATATCACCCCCGGTGATGATTATGCCGCCATGCATCAGGCCTTAACCCGGCGCTATATCAGAGCTGCAAAAGGGGAGGGCAAGTTACCGGACCTGCTGGTTATTGACGGCGGTAAGGGACAGGTTAAACAGGCACGGGATGTACTGGAAGAATTACAGCTTAATTCTGTGCGTATTATCGGCATTACCAAAGGTGAAGGTCGAAAAGCGGCGCATGATACGCTATTATTGTCAGAGACCAACGAGAAGGTTATACTGCCGTTAAATTCAAAAGCCATGCATTTGCTGCAGCACATCCGGGATGAGGCACACCGCTTTGCCATCACCGGTCATAAGACCCGCAGAGCCAAAGCGCGCAAGACCTCACAGCTGGAAAAAATCAGCGGCCTGGGGCCGAAGCGTCGGCAGGAACTGTTAAAACAGTTCGGCGGTCTGCAGGAAGTGGCTCGTGCCGGGGTGGAAGACCTGGCTAAAATTAAGGGCATCAGTAAATCTCTGGCGCAAAAGATTTACGATCATTTTCACGGCTAATGGCTGGATACATTATGGAATACAACATACCCAATCTGCTTACCTCATTTCGCATTGTACTGGTGCCTGTTGTGGTGGTGTTTTTCTACCTGCCGGTTTCTTGGGGTGAACAGGTGGCTGCCGCAGTATTTATGGTGGCGGCCATTACCGATTTGTTTGACGGTTATCTGGCTCGCAAATGGGGACAGACATCAGCCTTTGGCGCGTTTCTGGATCCGGTGGCCGATAAGGTAATTGTCTCCGTTGCTCTGATCCTGCTGGTGGATAAAAACCCAACCGATTATCCCAGTATTTTTATGACCCTGGCGGCTATTATTATTATTGGCCGTGAAATTACCATTTCTGCCCTTAGAGAATGGATGGCAGAAATTGGCTCACGCAATAGTGTGGCGGTTTCCATTATTGGCAAGGTTAAAACCACCACTCAAATGACGGCACTGGTCTGGCTGCTCTATGGTCAGCCCCTGTTTGGATTTCCTCTGGTTGAAGCCGGTTTTGTATTGCTCTATATTGCAGTTTTCCTGACCCTGTGGTCTATGATTGACTATATTTCAGCCGCTCTGGTATCCATGAAGAACGATTAGGCACCGCGTTCTACTTTTGCTCAGTAACAAAATCATCACAGCCTTCGCCATAACCCATTCTTTCGTATTCGGCAATCACCTGGGCACCAAAGAGCAGGATAATTGCACCCACTTCCAGAAACAGTAAAATCACAATAGCGGAAGTTAAAGAGCCGTAAACTACATTGACCATGGACAGCGTTGAAAAATACCAGACCAGAAGATGACGGGCAATTTCCCATAAAAAGGTAGCACTGATAGTGCCGATTAAGGCATGTTTAAAGCTCAGTTTACCAACGGGCATTACCATATAAATTGAAGTCAGCATTAAAATAAGGCCGATGATGCCTAAAATATAGACAATAACCTTGGTCACACTGTCTAAACTTAATGTCCAGTATAAAAAATGCAGCGTTTCCTCCTCCCATATTTGCAGAATACCGCTGATGGTCGTAATAATCAGCATCCCCAGACCTAAAACAATAATATAACAATAAGGAATAATGGCAGAAATTAAAAAATGCCGACGGCGGATCTTTACTCGGTGATAAAAAATAATAGACATAGTGTTTTCCAGAACCGTAAAAGTCATGGAACTGAAAAACAGCAGTATCAGAAGTAACAGCAAACCGATATGTTTCTGCCGGGTAAAGTGGGTGATCTGATCCATAAATACAGAGGACTGATCGGGCAGTATTAGATTAATGTACTCTCCGGTAATTTTTAATAACAGCTCCGGTGAAACCACATAGGAAAGTACAATAAGGATCAGAGAAAATAAGGGGATAATTGACAACAGGGTATAATAAGCCACGGCACCTGAAAGCAGTAAACCCTGGTTTGACTGAAAACTTTTAAAAACCTGGCGGATAAAACTCAGCGGATTACGCAGAATTTTTTCCCGGGACTAGGGGCTGTTGATCTTTTGTGTACAAAATTTAACCATTCCACATAGGAAGCCACACCATACAACAGCCTAACGCTAATGTACTGGCATAGTTTCTTTCCAGCTTATCATAGCGAGT
>JBHNNM010000004.1:0-30440 GCA_048563625.1 Gammaproteobacteria bacterium
CACTCGCTATGATAAGCTGGAAAGAAACTATGCCAGTACATTAGCGTTAGGCTGTTGTATGGTGTGGCTTCCTATGTGGAATGGTTAAATTTTGTACACAAAAGATCAACAGCCCCTAACTTAAAGATAAATTATATTGCTCTGGCTCTTTCTCAGCGCTGCTCTTAAACCACTACCACCGACTTCATATAAGAAATCGGAGCCTGAGATTCGTCTTCAAAGATGACTTCTTCCCAGGCTGATTCATCGGCCAGAAGTTCGCGTAAAATCCGGTTGTTTAGAGCATGACCGGCTTTATGGCCGCTGAAGGCGCCAATCAGGCTGCTGCCCAGCAGGTATAAATCGCCAATGGCATCCAGGATTTTGTGTTTAACGAACTCGTCTTCATAACGCAGACCGTCTTCATTAAGAATTCGGTATTCATCCATTACAATGGCATTATTAAGACTGCCACCCAGAGCCAGGTTATTGGCTCTGAGCTGTTCAATCTGGTTCATAAAGCCAAAGGTTCTGGCACGGCTGACTTCCCGGACAAAGGAGGTGGATGAAAAGTCCATCTCTGCACACTGGAAACGTCCGGATATAGCAGGATGTTCAAAGTCGATAATAAAGGAGACTTTAAAACCTTCATAAGGCTCAAAGCGCACCCATTTATCACCTTCTTCTATTACGACATTGCGTTTAATACGAATAAAGCGCTTGGCTGCTGACTGTTCTACAATACCCGCTGACTGGAGTAAAAAGACAAACGGGCCGGCACTGCCATCCATAATGGGTACCTCAGACGCGCTTAAATCGATATAGGCATTGTCGATCCCCATACCTGCCATAGCTGACAATAAATGCTCCACCGTAGAAATTCTTATACCATCTTTAACCAGGGTTGTGGATAAAGTCGTATCACCCACATATTCTGCACGGGCCGGTATTTCCATGGGCGTTTCAAGATCCACGCGCCGAAAGATAATCCCGGTATTCACAGGCGCAGGCCTGAGTGTCAGATAGACTTTTCCCCCTGAATGTAAACCAACACCGGTCGCTTTAATGCTATTCTTTAGCGTACGTTGTTTTATCATCTACAGATTCCTGATTAATTATTATGGTATATAGTGGCCGATTGTAACATAAGTCCTACAAACTTACTATATTAGAGAAACAATATTCCATAAACGGAATAATTTCCCCCATCTTTCCTGCAAGTTAGGCACAATTTGCAACAATTCGTTCACTCCCGGTGAAAATTAATTAAATCCCTAGTCATTCTGGCGACGTAAAAAGGCCGGAATATCCAGGTATTTCAGATCTTCACTTTCAGCACCTGGGTGATAATCACCACCCGCTACCTTTTGCTGCTCGACCATGACCTCTTCATCCACAATAGCGGTTTTATCAATGGTAGGAATGGACTCTGGCCGTTCCTGTTCAGGTCTAACCAGTTTAATTTCCGGCTTATCGCCTTCTGCAGCACGGGCAGAACCAATTCCAGTCGCGACTACGGTTACCCGCATTTCACCGCTCATATCCGGATCAATTACCGCACCTACAACAACGGTGGCATTATCGGCGGCAAAGGATTTAATGGAATTACCCACTTCCTCAAATTCACCAATAGACATATCCATACCGGCTGTAACATTAACCAGAATACCTTTGGCACCGGAAAGATCCACATCTTCCAGCAACGGACTGGAAATTGCACGTTCAGCTGCATCAGTAGCACGGGATTCACCGGTTGCACTGCCGCTGCCCATCATGGCCATACCCATTTCTGACATTACAGTACGAACATCGGCAAAATCCACATTGATCAGACCGGGACGGGTGATCAGTTCAGAAATCCCCTGAACCGCATTAAGCAATACATTATTTGCTTCCTTAAAGGCATCCAGCAAGGTAGTGCCTTTACCCAAAACCGACTGCAGTTTTTCATTTGGAATAGTAATCAGAGAATCAACGTATTCACGCAGTTCACCAATACCGTCTTCTGCCTGTCCCATTCGACGAGGACCTTCCCAGGGGAATGGCTTGGTTACAACCGCTACTGTCAGAATGCCCATATCCCTAGCAATTTCCGCCACAATAGGTGCGGCGCCTGTTCCAGTACCGCCGCCCATACCGGCCGTAATAAACAGCATATCTGTACCTTCGATAGCTTCCATAATACGGTCACGATCTTCAATTGCCGCTTCCCGGCCAACCGTTGGATTAGCACCAGCACCCAGTCCCTTGGTAATATCATTACCAATCTGAAGGACGCTACGGGCAGATGAATTAGCCAGCGCCTGAGCGTCAGTATTGGCACAGATAAAATCCACCCCATCCAGACTGCTGTTAGCCATATGTTCAACGGCATTACCACCACCGCCGCCAACACCCATCACTTTAATCACAGCGCGATCACTTGTTGTATCCATTAATTCAAACATTTCAACTTACTCTTTCTTTACATTTTGCAGCCAATGAAAAATGTAAAAACTTTTTAAAATTAAAAAAATAATTATCTAAACACACATTTTAGACATCCCAGCCATCCCTGGCTCATCTGTTCCTAATCCTTACTCCCCATAAGAGTTAAACCCAAACTTCCTGGATTAAAAATTTCCCTGAAACCATTTTTTCATTCTGGCCAGAATGGCCGAAAATCCTTTGCTTTCAGAAAAATCGAAGCTTTCATGCTCCTGATTCTGCTTGCCGAACAGGATCAGGCCCACGCCGGTTGCATAACGTGGATCCTTGACCATATCGGTCAGACCTTCTATTTCCATAGGTACACCAATGCGTACCGGCATGTGGAATACTTCTTCTGCCAGTTCCACAACCCCTTCCATTTTTGAACTTCCTCCGGTCACTACGACACCGGAGGCACAAAATTCTTCCAGACCGCTGCGCTGTAATTCATTTTTAATCAGCGTGAACAGTTCTTCATAACGCGGTTCAACCACTTCCGCCAGTACCTGCCGGGCCAGCCTGCGCGGCGGACGATCACCCACACTGGGCACTTCAATAGTTTCTTCCGGATTCGTCAGCTGGCGCAGTGCACAGGCATGTTTAATCTTGATTTCTTCAGCGTATTTGGTCGGCGTTCTCAGGGCCACAGCAATATCATTAGTTACCTGATCCCCGGCAACTGGAAAAACCCGGGTATGCTTAATGGCTCCGTTCTGATAAATGGCTACATCGGTTGTGCCACCGCCAATGTCCACCATGCAGACACCCAGTTCTTTTTCATCTTCTGTTAATACCGAATAGCTGGAAGCCAGTTGTTCCAGAATAATATCGTCCACTTCCAGATCGCAGCGGTGAATGCATTTAACAATATTCTGCACCGCACTTTCAGCACCGGTAACCATGTGCACATCCACT
The DNA here is from genome assembly GCA_048563625.1 of Gammaproteobacteria bacterium. GTDB lineage: Bacteria > Pseudomonadota > Gammaproteobacteria > GRL18 > GRL18 > JANELJ01. Next base: position 3,364 of record JBHNNM010000004.1, read on the forward strand.
TCCAGGCGTACTCCGGACATACCCACCGGTTCACGAATACCTTCCTGATCATCAATTAAAAACTGCTGGGGCAGGACGTGCAGAATTTTCTGATCCGTTGGAATAGCCACTGCACGAGCCGCATCCATTACCCGCTCCAGATCATCGGTAGTCACTTCCTTATCACGAATGGCGACCATCCCGTGGGAATTAAGGCTGTTAATATGACTGCCGGCAACCCCTACAAACACCGAATGTATTTCACAGCCGGCCATGAGTTCAGCTTCTTCAATAGCCCGTTTAATCGACTGCATAGTGGATTCAATATTAACCACTACCCCTTTTTTCATACCCCGGGCGGCATGTTTACCCATACCGATAATTTCAATATCACCATCACTGCCGACTTCAGCCACAATCGCTGATATCTTGGATGTACCAATATCCAGCCCGACAATTAAACGTTTATCATTTCGTTTGGTCATAATGCCCTGTTATTCCTGTTTTGTTTTAGATAGACCGGAAGCTGAATCCATATCGGCTTCTGGCTGAGGCTTCCACTTAATGCTGAAACCATTGGAATAGCGTAAATCTGCATAAGCTATTCTATCGATATAATTTTTTAACGCCCCGTCTAAACTGCTTATAAAACGCTGCAGTCTGGGCAGCATCTGTTCTTTACCCAGCTTCACCCGGATACCGTTACTTAAACGCAGCTGCCAGGTACGACGGGCGTTCATACCGCACTGTCTGATGGTTAAATTAATTTTCTGCAAATATTCATTCATAACATAACAATGCTGCATAATCTGTTTTGCATTTTCACTGGTACCCTTTAGCAAAGCCATTTTGTTAAATTCTGCCTGCTGGCTGGCGGTTATTTTCGGCTTAAACACCAGTCCTTCACTGCTCAGCAAGGCATAAGGTTCATCTTCACCTTTTTTACCTTTATTTAAAGCCCTGTTTACAGACTGCCAGCGCACCACAGGCTTATGTTCCTTAATTGATATTAACAATTTATCCGGCCAGACCTTTCTGACCGAAACCGATTTAACCCAGGGCAGTTTCTGCATCAACTGAGTGCGAAACTGTTCAACATTTAAACTAAAAAAACCACCATTTATCGCCTCGGCAGATACTTCCTGTAATTCTCTGCTGCCCTGATTCTCCAGTTTATTAACCAGTTCAATTTTCCTGATGGGAAAATTACCCGGACTGTATAACCAGTTTATAAAAACCCCTGCGCCCGCTATCAGTCCAACCATCAGCAGAATCATTATGATCCTGAGTATTATCTGTCCTTTACTTAAAACAACATCGTTTGCATCAGTCTCAGACATCATTTATTAGTCATGTCTTGCAGAGGTTTGCAATATCCTGTAAATAAGTTCATCAAACTCAATTCCGTTTTGCCGGGCTGCCATGGGCACCAGGGAATGATCGGTCAGCCCGGGAACCGTATTAATTTCAATCAGCCAGGGTTGTCCCTGTTCATCGCACATAAAATCTACCCGGCCCCAGCCGCTGGCTCCGACACATTCAAAGGCCTGCAGAACCAGTGACTGATATTGCTGTTCCTGCGCTTTATCCAGGCCGCAGGGAGAGTGATAAATCGTATCGTCACTGAGATATTTGGCCTGGTAATCATAAAAATCTCTGGGGGTTTCCAGGCGGATCAAAGGCAATGCCTGTGAATGTAAAACCGCACCGGTAAATTCCTGACCGACCACCCATTGCTCAACTAAAATCTCACTATCATATTGGGCCGCGGTACTCAGTGCCTGAGTCAGTTCAGCCATATTATCAGCCTTGTTCATACCGATACTGGAACCTTCATGGGCCGGTTTAACCATGACCGGAAAACCCAGTTTATCCGCAATGGCATTTAAACGACCCTGCATCATCTCTGTATTTTTAGAGCTCATTTCGGTTGCCTTAATGACTTCAAAAGCAGGTGTCGGCAGGCCGAAACCGGCCCATAATAATTTTGTCCTCAGTTTATCCATACCAATGGCGGATGCCGGAACATTGCAGCCGGTATAAGGGATCTGTAAAGCTTCCAGTATGCCCTGAATAATACCGTCTTCACCGCCACGACCATGCAGGGCAATAAAGGCCGTATCAAAATCCGCATGTTTTATCTGCTCACAGATATTACCGCTTTGTGTCTGTTTAAAATGCACATCCAGTGCAAAAGCATCCACACCTTTGCGTAACAGCGCATTAAGTGCGGCCTGACCACTTTTTAACGAAACTTCCCGCTCGGCAGAATCACCACCCATTAATACCGCCACACGTCCAAACTGTTCTGTACTGGCTGCAGACTGTGTCATGGCTGTTTTACCCGCTCTTCACATATAAGCTCACCCATAATATGCACTTCCGTTTCCAGTGCTATCTTATGTTTGTTATAAACCTGTTCCTGTACCAGCCTGATCAGGTTTTCAATATCCTGAGCTGTTGCCTGGCCGGTATTGATAACAAAATTGGCATGTTTTTCAGATACCTGTGCTCCACCTATGCGCCTGCCTTTTAGGCCGCAGTCTTCAATTAGACGGGCCGCAAAATCCCCCTCGGGATTTTTAAATACCGAGCCGGCATTTGCCTGGCGGGTAGGCTGGGTTTCTGCCCTTTTCTGCAATAAACTTTTTATCTGCTGTTTGCTTTGTTCCAGCGCCTGCGGGTTCTGCTCATAACGAAACAGTCCCCGCACAAACCATTCCTTTTGCCCGCTGTTTTTCAGGGCAACCTTGCGGTAGGCAATATCAAACAGTTCGGGTGTTCTGTGATGAATAATACCGTTACGATCAATCGTATCGACACTGATCACCTGCCGCCAGGTTTCACCGCCAAAGGCTCCGGCATTCATGGCCAGCGCTCCGCCAATGGTGCCCGGAATGCCGGATAAAAATTCCGCCCCGTTTAAACCATTATGTGCTGCCTTACGGGAAAATACGGCACAGGACAAACCGGCTTCTGCATTGATAATGCAGTATTTATTGTTATCCCCACTGTTGCCTTTTCCCTCGCTGTAGCACTGTATATCCATTTTATTCAAAACACCGTTGGTATTAATAACCAGACCTTTTAATCCACCGTCCCTGATCAGTAAGTTACTTCCCAGGCCGATCCAGTAAACCGCTACTTCCTGGGAAACTAACTGCATCAGGTTTTGCAGATCCTCTACCGACTCTGGCTGATAGCAGCATTCCGCCTCACCGCCCACACGCCAAGTGGTGTATCGGGACATGGGCTCATTTATAATTAACTGCCCCTGCAGCTGGCCATTATCCACAGCTGACAATAATTGCTGCTGCAATGGCGTAGCTTCAATCGGCTGGGTATTATTCGCTTTTAAAGCGTTCATAAATACCTGCTCCTATTGCCCCGACATTACCCGCCCCCAGGGTCAGTAAAATATCTCCGTCCTGTATAGTGGCCTGCAATACACTGTTTATCTCATCATGATCCTCTACAAAAATGGGATCCACTTTGCCCCGGTTACGGATAGAACGGCTCAAAGCCCTGGAATCCGCACCGGTTATGGTATCTTCTCCGGCTGAATACACCTCCAGTAATATCAGTTGATCAACCTTACTTAATGCATCTACAAAATCTTCAAACAGATCCCGGGTACGGCTGTAGCGATGCGGCTGAAACAGTACCACCAGACGCTTGTCCGGCCAGCCTTTTCTAATCGCCTCTATGGTGGCATTAACTTCTGTTGGGTGATGGCCATAATCATCAATCAACATGGCTTTATGATTATTGATTTCCAGCTCACCATACATTTGAAAACGCCGACCAATGCCAGCAAATTTTTCCAGAGCCTGAGCAATTTTCTGTTTCTCTACACCCAGTTCATCAGCAATAGCAATGGCAGCCAGGGCATTCTGCACGTTATGCAGACCGGGCATATTTAATGTGATTGATAACCACTCATTATGCTGACCATCAGTGTTTTTACAGGACACCTTGAACGAGGTCCGGTTAAACTGCTGTTCAATATCAAAGGCCCGGATATCCGCTTCTTTATTTTCCAGACCATAGGTTTTAACGGGCTTGGAAATGTCCTCAACCAGTTCAGCCACAACCGGATCATCAATACATAATACCGCCAGTCCATAAAACGGTAACTGGTGTATAAACTCATTAAAGGTGGATTTCAGTTTTTCAAAATCGCCACCATAGGTATCCATATGATCCGCTTCAATATTAGTGACCACTGAAATCATGGGCTGCAAATGTAAAAAGGATGCATCGCTTTCATCCGCTTCAGCCACTAGGTATTTACTGCCGCCCAGTCTGGCATTGGTACCGGCACTATTGAGCTTACCGCCAATAACAAACGTCGGATCCAGGCCGCCTTCTGCCAGCACACTGGCCACCAGAGATGTGGTTGTAGTCTTACCGTGTGTTCCGGCAATGGCAATACCGAACTGAAAGCGCATCAGCTCTGCCAGCATCTCTGCCCGTGGAATAATAGGTATTCTTAATTCCCTGGCCCGAAGCACTTCCGGATTATCCTTACTGAGCGCCGTTGAAGTCACAATAACATGAACTTGTTCGACCTGATGGGCATTATGTCCCTGATAGACCGTAGCGCCCGCTTTAGTCAAACGTTCAGTCACTTTGGACAGTTTCAGATCGGAACCGGATACCTGATAGCCCATATTTAGCATCACTTCCGCAATACCGCTCATACCGGCACCACCAATACCGATAAAATAGATATGCCTGATCCGTCCCATGGTCAGTTCAGGATGGTTATTAATAGTAGCCTGTTCGTTATAATGTTTTGTCATAGTATTATCCTGCCAGACTCAGACATTCCTGTGCAACCACTTCGGCGGCATCGGTAATGGATAGTTTTCTTGCCTCTACCGACATAGCGGTTATTTTTTCCTTACTTAAATTAGCCAGTAACCGTGCCAGTTTTTGTTTATCCAGATATCTCTGCTGTATCAGTACAGCAGCTTCTTTATCTGCCAGATAAGCGGCATTGGCTGTCTGGTGATCATCCACAGCATAGGGAAACGGCACCAGTATGGATGCAATACCGGCTGCGGCAATTTCACTGACGGTTAAAGCACCTGACCGGCAGATAATGACATCAGCCCAGGCATAAGTCTCGGCCATGTTTTTAATAAAAGGCATGGCCTCATAGTCAATAGTTTTATTAAGCGGCCCGTTTAATAGCTGATAAGCCTGTTCAGTTTCACTCTGATGCTTTTCTCCGCACTGGTGTTTAACCTTAATGTTTGTAAAGTCACTCTGTGTAAGCATCTGCTTTTGCACAATCAGCTCTAAAGCCTGTGGAATGGTTTCATTTAAAGCCATTGCCCCCAGACTGCCGCCCACCACAAGAATATTTAACTGCTCGGGATGCTGTTGCCAGTGCTGTTTTAAGCGTATTTCAGGTGCTTCAATAGCTACAATTTCCTGACGTACCGGGTTACCGCAAACCGTTAATTTGGGTGCTGCTTTAAAGGCGCCCGGAAAGGCGGCAAATACTTTTTTTGCCAGCCGGTATAATAATTTATTGGTCAGTCCCGCTATAGCATTTTGCTCATGCACCACCAGGGGTTTAGCCAACAGCCAGGCCATCAGTCCCCCGGGACCGGTAACAAAACCACCCATACCCAGTACCACATCCGGTTTAATCATCCGATAGACACCAAAGGTCTGCCACAGAGCTTTAAGTAATTTAAAAGGCATAGTAATAAGAGTCTTTATGCCTTTACCCCGCAGACCGCCAATTTCAATAAAATGAATCGGGTAGTGATATTCCGGGATCAATCTGGCTTCCATACCCTTATGCGTTGCCAGCCAGTGGATCTGAGCACCATGCTGTTTTAAAACATCGGCAACAGCCAGCGCCGGGAAGATATGCCCGCCAGTACCGCCGGCCATAACCAGAACCACAGGAGTTTGTGTATGTGTCATACTGCCACTCCTTTATCTGGATAGTCATGCGACTTATCAGTTTTATTATCCCGAGTGAACAGTTTCCAGAACTGACTGCCCATCTGATATTTAAAACGGGTTTCATGTTCTGCTCTTAATACCAGGGCAATGGCTACGCACATAATCATCATACTGCTGCCGCCATAACTCATCAGGGGCAGGGTCAGGCCTTTAGTGGGCAGAACCCCCATATTAACTGCAATATTGACAAAGGCCTGCAGCCCAATCCATATGGCAATACCAAACATTAAATAAGCCGTAAAAAACTTATTGGCGGCATCGGCCTGTCTCGCTACCACAAAAATACGCACGACCAGTGCCGCAAATAAAGCGATAACGGTAATTGCACCAATACCGCCCAGCTCTTCGGCCAGCACGGCAAATAAAAAGTCGGTATGCGCTTCAGGCAGGTAAAACAGTTTCTGAATACTATTACCAAGCCCTACCCCGGTCATTTCTCCCCGGCCAAATGCAATCAGGGACTGGGTTAACTGAAAACCGCTGTTAAAGGGGTCTTCCCAGGGATTCATAAAGGACTGTAAGCGTTCCATACGATAGGGTTCAAAGACTATCAGCAGATACATAGCCAGCCCCATCAGTAAAATTAAAATAACAAACTGCCATAAACGTACCCCGCCCAGAAACAGCATGCCTAGGGCTGTTGCTGAAATCACTACAGTCTCCCCCAGATCCGGTTCCATTAGCAGCAAAACGGCTACAAAAGATAAAACAACCATAGGCATTAAAAAGCCCTTAAAGGTTTTTTTAACATTTTCATTATGTCTAACCAGATAACCCGCCAGGTAAATAACCATGGCCAGCTTGATTAACTCGGAAACCTGCAGGTTAAACACACCCAGAGGTATCCAGCGGGCACTGCCGTTTATTTCCCGAGCCACCCCCGGTATTAAAACGGCAACCAGCAGGACCAGCCCGATAAACAGAATCAGCGGTCCGCTCTGCTGCCAGAACTTCATGGGTGTAAACAGAACCAGAGCACCTAAAACAAAACCCAGTCCTGTTGCAGTTAACTGCCGATACAGGTAATAAAAGGGTTCGCCGTTATTTCTATCAGCTATGGATACCGAAGCAGAACCGACCATAATAATACCCAGTGCAATAAGGGTCATACTCAATAATAATATCCACGGATCCACCAGCCATTGCTGTTCATCTTTTGTCACAGTCTGTTTTATGGCCGCTGTGGTTTTCCTGCTGCTTTTAACAGTCCGTTTTTTAACAGAACCTGTTTTTGCTGTTTTACCTTTAGCAACCTTCTTTTGTCCCCGTTTTTGGGCACTGTCATTAAAAAGTTCTGTCAGGGACTTTTCTTTAGAACGATCCTTACGACCATTATTAATATAAATTTCAGCTGACATCTCTTAATCCCTCCTGAGAGTCAGCCATATGGTCCGGCTTTATTTCTGCACGCTCATAAATAATGGCTTTAAAATCATTACCCCGCTCACCATAGTTTGCATACATATCAAAACTGGCACAGGCCGGTGACAATAAAACGGTATCACCTTCTTGTGCCAGTTCTGTTGCATTTTCTACAGCCTCCTGCATAGAGCCCACATGAATAATCCGTTCACTGGCCATACCGGCTTTTAATACTGCACGCTCAATTTGTACGGCATCCTGCCCCATAAGCAGCAGATATTTAACCCTGGCTTTGATGACCTTGCCCAGTTCAGTAAAATCAGCGCCCTTGCCAATACCGCCGGCAATTAAAATCAGCTGACGCTGTGCATAGCGTTTATCATCTTCCGGTTCCAGACCATTAATGGCGGCTATGGTCGCACCGGCATTGGTACCTTTTGAGTCATTATAAAAATCAACCCTGTTAATCTGTGCAACCCATTCACAGCGATGTTCAAGCCCGGCATATTCCCGGACGGCCTGAAGCATTTTTTCTCTGTCCAGAGACAGGGGCTCCAGTAAAGCTATGGCTGCCAGTACATTCAGGTAGTTATAAACACCTTTCAGCCGTAATTCACTGGCTTTAAGCAGTGTTTCCTGACCTTTTTTCAGCAGGTAGTCACCGTCCTGTGTTTTCTGCAGACCATATTCACCGGTCTGAGGCTCCTCTGAGCCGAAATAAATACAACGTTCTGCTGCAGGGCAGGATTCATTCTGGGTCTTATTTTTAAACAGCTTTAATAGCTGCTGCTCATCTTTGTTAATAACCGCCCAGTCGGTATTATTATAAATAGTCGTTTTAACCTGACGATAATCATCCAGACCGTTATAACGATCCATATGATCTTCTGAAACATTCAGCACTATGGCACTGAGTGTTTTTAAACTATAAGTGGTTTCCAGTTGAAAGCTGGATAATTCCAGTACATAAAGATCACTTTGGGTGGCTAATAAATCCAGTGCCGGGATCCCCAAGTTGCCGCCGGCAATGGTTTTAATACCACAATTTGAGGGTATTTTTTCAACCAGAGTAGTGACGGTGCTTTTACCATTGGAACCGGTAATAGCAATAACCGGTTTGTCCACCACCTGCACAAACAGTTCAATATCACCAATAATCAGCTGTCCTTTATCTGACTTTTTATTAGACTCTCTATCAGACAATGCTCTGAAAATTTCACTGCGCACTGAAATCCCGGGACTGACAATGATCTGCGGATACTGTTTAAACTGCTCATAGTTAAAATCACCCAGCAGCAATTCTGAATCCGGAAATTCACTTCTTATATTATCCTGATCAGCCAGTTCAGAACGGTTGTCTGCCAGATCAAAGGGACAGTTCTTTTGTTTCAGATAGCGGGCTACAGACAAACCGGTGCCACCCAGCCCGACCACCAGTGTCGGCTGACTGAAAACAAAAGATTTGTATTGACCCGTATTATTCATTATTCTGATTCAGCTTTAACGTATCTTTAATGAGGCCAGACCAATCAATACCAGAATAACGGTAATGATCCAGAACCGGACAATCACTCTGGGTTCCGGCCAGCCTTTTAGTTCAAAGTGGTGGTGTATGGGTGCCATGCGAAATATACGGCGTCCGGTCAGTTTGTAGGAGGCCACCTGTAAAATAACCGAAATGGTTTCCATAACAAATACACCGCCCATAATAAACAGTACAATTTCCTGACGAACTACAACCGCAATAATACCCAGACCGGCACCCAGTGCCAGGGCACCGACATCCCCCATAAAAACTTGGGCAGGATAGGTGTTAAACCATAAAAAGCCCAGACCGGCACCCACAAATGCCGCACAGATCACTACGATTTCTCCAACACCGTGAATATAGGGAATACCCAGATATTCAGCAAAATTATAGTGCCCGGTCAGATAGGCAAAGACCCCAAAAGCACCGGCTACCATCACCGTCGGCATAATGGCCAGTCCGTCCAGGCCATCTGTCAGGTTGACAGCATTACTGCTGCCGACAATCACCAGATAGGTCAGTAAAATATAAAAGGGACCTAGGTCAATAAAAACATCTTTCATAAATGGAATAAGCAGCTGAGTTTCCTGTACACTCTGGGCACTCATATATAAATACAGCGCCGCTCCAAAACCAATAACGCTCTGCCAGAAATATTTATAGCGGGCAATCAGTCCCCGGGTATCTTTGTGAACGATTTTTTTATAATCATCAATCCAGCCGACGACTCCGAACAGCAGGGTTACAATCAGTACTACCCAGACATAACGATTGCTTAAATCCCCCCACAATAAGGTACTGACCGCAATGGCAACTAATATCAAAGCCCCGCCCATGGTCGGCGTTCCGGCTTTACTGAAATGACTTTCCGGTCCATCATCACGAATGGTCTGGCCAATCTGCCGGACACTGAGTTTTTTAATCATCATGGGACCTACCAGCAGAGCAATGCTGAGCGCAGTCAGAATCCCCAGGATGGCGCGCATGGTCAGATAGGAAAACACATTAAATGCGCTATAGTATTGAGACAGATATTCCGCTAAAGCCAGCAACATTATTGAGTACCTTCTTTATGATGTATGTCTGAATCTGCATCAATTTCTAACGCAGCTACTATCTCTTCCATCTTCATGATTCTGGAACCTTTTATTAACACCACATGCTCGGATTGCAACATTTTTTTTAACTCATTAATCAGATCATTTCGATCAGTAAAATATTGAGCCTGACGAGTATCTGCACCGGCGTCAATAAACCCTTTATAAGTTGCTTCAGTCAGGCTTCCAAGAGTAAACAGACTATCAATACCCAGACTGAATGCATCCTGTCCCAGTTCATAATGCAGTGCTTCAGCTTCCATACCCAGTTCGCCCATATCACCTAATACCAGAACATGCTTTCCCTTAAGCGGTTTAATGGCCTCAATTCCTGCCCGTACCGAACCGGGATTGGCATTATAGGTATCATCAAACAGACGTGATGAATGCAGGCCTGTTTTCTGTTCCAGCCGGCCTGAAACATTGGTAAAGCTTTCCAGACCGGTTTTAAGGGCCTGCAGAGATACTCCCACTGCCAGAGAAACCGCCGTTGCCGCCAGGGCATTATAGACGTTATGCATACCCGGCTGTGGCAGACAAATGTTCAACTGACCCTGAGGGGTATTCATTGCTATTTGCTGTCCGGTTATTTTCTCCTGTTGCATATCAGATATCTGAGCAGAAATTTCAGCTGAATGATTTATACCAAAACGAACCCGTTTAAGTGATTTATCCAGCGTATCACAGACATCTTCCCAGTAAGAGGCATAGGCATCATCGGCATTAATGACTGCCGTACCGCCCTGTTCTATACCGCTGTAGATTTCACCTTTGGCCTGAGCCACTCCATCCAGGGAACCAAAACCTTCAATATGTGCCGGCCCTGCATTGGTGATCACTGCGACATCCGGCTGAACGATATCCACCAGTTGTTTAATCTCACCAATATGGTTGGCACCCATTTCTATTACCGCTGCTTTATGGGTCTTATTTAAACGCAGCAGAGTCAGAGGAACACCGATATCATTATTGAGGTTACCCTGTGTCGCCAGAATACATGCCTGATCATCTTCACAAAAAGCGGCCTGTAAAATAGCGGCGGTCATCTCCTTGACCGTGGTTTTACCGCAGCTCCCGCTAATGGCAATAATGGGCAGCGTAAAGGCAGAACTCCATAGTGAAGCAATATCACCTAAGGCGATACGGCTGTCTGCCACAACAATCTGCGGCAGGGTACTGTCCACCGGTTTTTCAACCACCAGACCACAGGCACCCCTCTCTTCTGCCTGCTGTACATAATCATGGGCATCAAAATTGTCACCTTTAATGGCCACAAATAAATCGCCGGCTTCCAGGGTTCGGGTATTAATACTGACCTGGGAAAACTCACAGTCTTCTCCAATCAAGTCCACATTCAGTACGGAGGCCACCTGTGCCAGACTTAAATGCATATTGAGATCATCCTTTATGGCCTGACTCATTGTGCATCCTCCTTATCCTTGTGATAAAACTGCATCACACAGTCTCTGTCACTAAAGGGAAGCCGGGTACCATTTATTTCCTGATAAGTTTCATGCCCTTTTCCGGCAATTAAAACACTGTCCTGTGATCCGGCAGCATTTAGTACCCTGGCTATAGCCGTCGCCCGATCCGTTTCAGTCCAAACCGTCTGAGTATTTTTTAAGCCGCTGCTTATATCCTTAATGATCTGCTCTGGCTCTTCACTACGGGGATTATCCGAAGTGATCATAATCTGATCGGCCTGTTCTTCTGCCGCCTGAGCCATTAAACTGCGCTTACCCTGATCCCGGTCACCACCGCAGCTAAAGACACAATATAATTTACCCTCTTTGCTGGTATGGGCTCTGACTGCCTGCAAAGCCTTAGCCAGAGCATCCGGGGTGTGGGCATAGTCAATAATAATTAAGGGTTGTTGCACCTGCCCGTCAATATTAATTTTTTCCATACGTCCAGGAACGGTCTGTAAACCATTAACGGCTTTAATAATGTCTTTTAATGTATACCCCTGTGTAACCAATACCGCAATCGCCGCCAGTATATTGTCAATATTAAACTCACCGATTAAAGGCGTGCTGACCGGCCAGCTCTGTTGATCATGCTGTAACTTAAAATAGATGCCTTTATTGTCCAGCTTAATATCTGACACGCTGTAATCAGCTGAGCTGTCCTGTCTGGCATAAGTGACAAGCGATGTCTGTTGCTTTAGGTCTGTGCGGATCTGAGCAGAAAAAGCATCATCCAGATTCAGTACAATGTTTTTTAAACCTAGTGTTAAAAACAGTTTCAGTTTTTCTGCCGCATAGCTCTGCATGTCACCATGATAATCCAGGTGATCACGGGATAGATTAGTCAGTACTGCCGTATCAAACTCCACCCCGTTTACCCGGCCCTGTGCCAAAGCATGGGAAGAAACTTCCATAACCACGGTTTGAATCCCCTGGTCACGATAATCCGCCATTAACTGCTGTACAGTCACCGCATCCGGTGTGGTATGCGTACTTTGCTGCAGCTGGCCATAACGGCCGTTACCCAGGGTACCAATCAGGGCACTGCGGTCTTCAATATTATTCTGCTGTGCCAGCAGGCCCATCAGGCGGGCAACAAAATGGGCTGTTGAGGTTTTGCCATTAGTACCTGTAATACCAATTACCTGCATTTCCCGGGTCGGGTGCTGATAGAAACGCGCGGCAATATAACCGCTTTTTTCCAGTAAACCTTCAACCCGGATCAGTGGTACATCCGGCTTATCTTCCAGGGTACAGACTTCAGGCATTTCCTGTAATTCAGCGGTAGGTTCCCAGGCCACACAGGTAGCACCCCGGTTAATGGCCTGCCCCGCATAAGCGATGCCATGATGCGGCTTCTGTGAGGGTTTTCCTACACCAGCACAGGCCAGAAACAAAAATTCTTCATGTACTTTATTACTATTAAGCGATAAGCCTTTGAAACTTAGTCCGGCATTTTCGACCCCACTAAGATCACAAAAACCATCTAAGAGACTCTGTAGATGGTTTGTGGGGTAAGTGCTTTTTACCGGTTGCACCGGTAAGGCAGCCTGACGGGTTATGGGCAGTTGTCCGTTCATATCTGCCTCCCGAAACTCTGCTCTATCTGGGAGGCTACATCCGGATGACTGATGTCATCCGGGTCGATATTAAGCAGCCTGAGTGCTCCGGACATAACTTCTGAAAATGCCGGAGCGGCCACCAGGCCACCATAATAGACACCATTGCTGGGTTCATCAATCATAACCACAATGGCCAGTTTTGGATCAGAGGCAGGTGCAAATCCGGCAAAGACTGCCGCGTATTTCTTTTTGGTATAACCTCCGTGTTTAGAGGCTTTTTTAACCGTACCGGTTTTACCGGCTACTTTATAACCACGCACGGCAGCCTTTGGTGCAGTACCGCCATCACTGACTACTGTCTGCATCATTTTACTGACCTGCTTCAGGGAACGTTCAGACAGACGCACACGCTGGTTCAGAGCAAGCTCTGCTTCAGTGTTTCCACTATCTGAATTGTCAGCCTGTTGATACAAAAAAGTCACGGGTTGTTTTTTTCCCTGTCGTGCAATAGTGCTATAGGCGTTAGCAAGTTGTAATGTCGTTACAGACATACCATAGCCAAAAGATAAGGTAGCCTGTTCTATTTTTGATACTCTTCTGGGCCGAACCAAGCGGCCACTGGATTCACCTGGAAAACCGCTGCCGGTATCACTGCCAAAACCAAAACTATAATAGGTATCCCAGAGCAAAGGTTTGGGTAAGCTTAGTGCTATTTTTGAAGTGCCGACATTACTGGATTTTTTCAGTACCGTCGTCACATCAATGACACCATAAGCATGAGTATCCTTAATGGTTTTACCGTCTATCATAAACCAGCCGTCACAGGTATCTATCTGAGTACCAGGACTGTAATGACCGCTGTTCAATGCCGTAGCAATGGATATCGGTTTCATGGTTGAGCCCGGTTCAAACAAATCGGTAATCGCCCGATTACGATACCGGCTGGATTTACGATCCTGCAGCCGGTTAGGATTAAAACCCGGCTGATTGGCCATGGCAATCACTTCCCCGGTCTCAATATCCAGTACTACAATGGAACCGGATTTTGCCTTATGCTGCTGTACCGTTTTTTTCAGTGTTTTATAAGCCAAGTACTGAATGCGTCTATCCAGACTGAGCTTTAAATTTTTACCCGGTCTGGGTGCTTTAACCTGTTCTTCAATGGCTATAATCCGGCCCAGTCGATCCTTAACGACCCTTTTTTTACCTGATTCACCGGCCAGCCAGTCGTTATAGGCCAGTTCCATGCCTTCCTGACCATTGTCATCCACATCGGTAAAGCCCAGCACATGACCAAAAATTTCACCGTCCGGATAATAACGCCGGTATTCACGCTGAACATGAACGCCCTTAATATCCAGATTCATAATCTGTTGTGCCCGAGCCGGATTAATACGCCGCCGGATATAGACAAATTCCTTGTCAGCACGTTTTTTTATCTTATTTTTAAGGTGCTGGCTGTTTAGTTTTAGCAATTTGGCCAGCTGGTAAATCTTTTTATCACCCAGATCAAATTCATGAGGATTGACCCAGATGGATGATACCGGGGTACTGATGGCCAACGGATAGCCGTTGCGATCAGTTATCATGCCCCGATGCGCCGTCACTTCTACCTGACGCAGAACCCGGGCATTACCCTGCCCCTGTAAAAATTCATTATCAAACTGCAGTTGCAGTACCCGCCAGACCAGCAAACACACTGCCAGCAGCAGAATCAGATAAATAAAATTGATTCTGTAAGCCGGTACATGAGTACCGCCTTTTAGCTTGTTTTTAACACTGGTTCTGGCCATCTTTACAATGCCTGTTACTGCGTAATATAAATAACGTCTTTATTCTGTGGCGTTATCATCTGCAATTGCTCACGGGCAATGCGTTCTATACGTACATGCGTTGCCCAGGTATTCTGTTCCAGCTGCAGCTTGCCCCATTCCACTTCCATATTATCTCTTTGCTTTTCAAGTTGCTGCAGTTCCACAAACAGTTTTCGATTATAGTGTTTGACATATACCACACTGACGGCCGAGACAAAGGTGATAATAAGCAAAATTAATATCAGTAAAATTTTGCCACTCATATTTACCTCATTTTTAGCTGTCTCGTTTTAGCTGCTTTATTTACAGTTTCATTGCCACTCTAAGTACTGCACTTCTGGCTCGGGGATTATCACTCAGTTCCTGCTTACCAGCCTTAATGCGTTTTCCCACCAGTTTCATTTTACGGTTAATGATTTCATCCATAACCGGCAGATCCGGGGGTAATTGTTCACCTTCTGACATCCTTCTGAAAAACTGTTTAACCCGCCGGTCCTCCAGAGAATGAAAACTGATCACCACCAGACTTCCGTTTCTGGCCAGACAGCGATAGCTTTGCTGCAGGCAGCTATCCAGATCCGTCAGTTCATTATTAATAAAAATCCGTATGCCCTGAAAACCTCGGGTCGCCGGATGTTTTTTCTTTTCCCAGCGCGGGTGCGCCTGCTTAATGATCTCTGCCAGCTGCCGGGTATCCGTTAACGGCTGTTCTGCCCTGGCCTTAACAATGGCTCTGGCAATTCGCCTGGAGAAACGCTCTTCCCCGTAGTCGTACAGGACATTGGCTATTTCAGTTTCACCGGCTTTATTCAGCCATTGCGCTGCCGTCATACCCTGCTGATCATTCATACGCATATCCAGGGGGCCGGACTGCTGAAAACTGAACCCCCGCTGCGGATCATCCAGTTGCGGTGATGAAACACCCAGATCCAGCAGAATACCGTTAATCGAACCGGTTAAACCCAGCTGTTCAATATGTTTCTCCAGCTCTGCAAAAGAATCATGCACTATCTGGAAGCGCGGATCCACCGCAAATTTCTGTTCGGCTGTCTTAATAGCCTGCGGATCCTTGTCAAAGGCAATTAACCTCCCCTGCTCACCCAGTTGTTCCAGGATGGCCTGAGAATGCCCGCCCCGGCCAAAGGTACCGTCAATATAGATCCCTGCGGGTTCTATATTCAGGGCTTCAATGGACTCATTAAGCAGCACTGATTTATGTTCATACTGAGAATGTGCGGCCTCATGTTCTGTCACAGTTGTACCTGTTTATTAAATTATTAAAGAGCCATCTATTTCATTACAGGGATAAAGAAGTCAGTTCTTCGGTGAGGTCAATATCATCATCCTCATCGGCCCAGACATAATCCCAGGCGGTTTCATCCCAGACTTCAAATTTATTACCAATGCCGACCAGCACCACCTGTTTTTCCAGGCCGGTTTTCTCTCTTAAATACGGCGGCAGATTGATACGGCCGTTTTTATCCATATCACAATCTGAAGCATGCCCCAGTACCAGGCGTTTTATCTTCATGGCCGGTTTTGTGCTGGGCAGTGCAGTCAGCTTGTCTTCTATCTTTTTCCATTCATGGTAGGGGTAGATCACCATTCTGCGTTCATGATCCAGGGTAATCACCAGACGACCGGCACACTCTTCCTGCAGCCGTTCTCTATAACGACTCGGGATAGCCAGACGCCCTTTGGCATCTAGATTGAGTTTGGTTACACCATTTAACACTGCACAGCACCGGTTTAATCTTGTGGAGGTATAAGATAAAGATTGCAAACAATCTCATTTATACAGGGTAAAAATACCACTTTTTTCCATCAAGATCCATTTTGATCCATTCTGATCCACTTTACCCCACAATTGCCACTATAGAAATTGTTTAACACAAGGTCAAGAAAAATCGCAAATATTTTTAATTTCTTACTTACAGGACAAGTACTTAGCGCATATTTCAACACATTCCTAATGGTTGAATTTATTGCTAAATCAGTAGCTTATTGAAATTAACTCAAGGAAAAGATGAGCATAGAAGAGAATGACTGAAAATGTGATCCAGAACACAGGTATTCTGGGCTAAATTATTTTCTGACGGGTTTGGCCAAAAATCAACCAAAACAGGCTTTAGAAATAAAAAAAGGAAAAGCAGAAAAGCTAAAAAACACAATATTTAGTTATAAAAACCAAAATACACACCAATATAAGGTATATTGTTTTTTTTACACAAAATCAAAAAAACAACTTATGTAAACAGAGCAGATGCACTGAATATATGTTTAAAATAAAAAGCAGAGTTAACCACTAAGCCGGGTTCTGTCGTGGACAATCATTCATCTAGGGCCGGTGTCACCACCGGCCTCAAGCGACCTACCCGGGAACGATGCGAGCCACACCTGTTGTTCCCCTATTTGGTCTTGCTCCAGGTGGGGTTTACCATGCCGCTAATGTTACCATTAACGCGGTGCGCTCTTACCGCACCATTTCACCCTTACCCCGCTACTTAAAGCAGCGTGGCGGTATATTTTCTGTTGCACTGGCCGTGGGATCACTCCCCCCAGGCGTTACCTGGCACCCTGCCCATTGGAGCCCGGACTTTCCTCTCCCTGGCAAAAACCAAGCAGCGATTGTCTCGGTTAACTCTGGGGGGTATTATCGGTGAAAATGGGGGGAAAAGCTAGAAAAAAGAAACGTTCAGCGTTGAGCGTTGGTAAGCGTTCAATCCAGACCGTTCTTCCATGAAGTGATCAGTTATTAAGAACCTGGAACCTGCTTCTTAACGTGCCAGTTCAGGACTTAAATATGGCTTAATATGCTGCAGAATTTCCTTGAATACTCTGGCATTACCAGCCACCACATTACCGGTAGTCAGATAATCATCTCCACCGCCAAAATCACCCACTAGACCGCCAGCTTCACGAACCAGCAGGGCACCGGCAGCCATATCCCAGTCATTGAGGCCGATTTCCCAGAAACCGTCCAGTCGTCCGGCGGCCACAAAGGCCAGATCCAGGGCAGCTGAGCCGGGGCGTCGAATACCGGCGGTCATGGGGAACAAGGCTTTAAAAGTGGCCAGGTAGGTATCCAGATATTGTTGTTCCTTAAAGGGGAAACCGGTGCCGAGTAAAGCACCATCAAGACCGCGTTGGGTCGATACCCGGATCCGACGGTCATTAAGCATGGCGCCTTCACCCCGGCTGGCGACAAATAATTCCTGGTTGACCGGATTAAAGATCACGGCCTGGGACAGACGACCGTTTTGTTTAAAGGCAATGGAGACGGCAAACTGGGGAAAACCATGCAGAAAATTGGTGGTGCCGTCCAGAGGATCGATGATCCACTGAAAATTCGGATCGCCCTCCAGTTCGCCGTTTTCTTCGGCCTTAATGGAATGATCAGGGAAGGAACTTTTAATGGTTTCAATAATGGTCTGTTCAGCCTGACGATCCACATCACTGACAAAATCATTGGCAGCCTTGGTTGTAATTTTCAGGCTGTCTACCTTATCCATGGAACGGAAAATAACAGTACCTGCAGCGCGGGCGGCGCGTACAGCAATGGTCAGTATTGGATGCATAATCAATCTCCACAACCGCTAACGAGAAGTTAGCAGTTGATATAAAGTACAGTAAAAAATAAAGAGCAACTTAACTTTTCATTGTAACATCATTCCCTGTTAAAATTAATGGTATCGATTCAGTATAAAAATAGATAATTTTGCTCTGACTCTTAAGCTCTTTCTCAACGCTCAGTGCTGAACGCTTTCATTCCCCTGCAGATTTTCATTTAAAAATGCAGTATAATTGCTTTTTTACACCTTTTTAAGGCTGCCCAGCTCCCAGATTTATGACCAAACTTTTGCATTATCCATTACTGGCCACTATTAACTCACCGGCAGATTTAAAAACTCTGGATAATGAGCAGTTAATTGTGCTCGCAGAAGAACTGCGTGGTTTTTTACTGGAAACTCTGGATCGCACTGGTGGACACCTTTCTTCCGGTCTGGGCACCGTTGAACTGACCATTGCCCTGCATAAAATATTTAATACTCCTGAAGATAAAATCATCTGGGATGTAGGCCATCAGGCCTATCCGCATAAAATTCTTACCGGACGTGCCCGGCAACTGGACAGTATCCGTAAAAAAGGCGGTTTATCCGGTTTTCCGAAACGCTCAGAAAGCCCGTATGATGCCTTCGGTGTTGGTCATTCCAGTACCTCTATCAGTGCGGCTCTGGGCATGGCGATTGCCGCCAAGGATACCGGCCAGACACATAAAAGCGTAGCGGTTATTGGTGACGGTGCCATGACCGCCGGTATGGCCTTTGAAGCGCTTAACCATGCCGGCGATCTGGATGCCGATTTACTGGTGATCCTGAATGACAATGATATGTCAATTTCTCCCAATGTCGGCGGTCTGTCCAACTATTTTGCCAAGGTCCTATCCGGCAAGTTTTACTCGACGGTAAAATCCAATTCCAAAAAAGTTCTGGGGTCCATGCCTTCCGTATGGGAGCTGGCACGCCGGGCAGAAGAACATATGAAGGGCATGATCGTGCCCGGCACCCTGTTTGAAGAACTGGGTTTCAACTACATTGGCCCCATTGACGGACATAATATTCCTACTCTGCTGACCACTTTAAGTAATATCCGGGAACTTTCCGGTCCGCAGTTTTTACATATAGTCACCCAGAAGGGTAAGGGCTTTGAAGCCGCTGAAAATGAGCCTACCGAATACCATTCCGCAGCTCCGGGCTTTTATACCAACGGCAAGACCAGTACCTCTGCTTCAGATGCACTGACCTACACAGAAGTATTCAGCCGCTGGATTCTGGATGCCGCGGCTAAAGATGAACGACTTATCGCTATTACTCCCGCCATGCGCGAGGGTTCCGGGCTGGTTGAATTTTCAGAGCAGTTCAGTGAGCGTTATTATGATGTCGGTATTGCCGAGCAGCATAGCGTCACCTTGGCGGCCGGTATGGCCTGCGATGGCCTGAAACCGGTTGTCGCCATCTATTCCAGTTTTTTACAGCGTGCTTATGACCAGCTTATTCACGATGTGGCGCTGCAGAACCTGACGGTGGTTTTTGCCATTGATCGGGGCGGTATTGTGGGGGCTGACGGTGCTACTCATACCGGCAGTTTTGATCTCAGCTTTATGCGCTGCATCCCCAATATGACGATTATGGCACCGGCCGATGAAAATGAAAGTTATCATATGCTGGATTTTGCCTTTGCCATGGATTCACCGGCTGCAGTACGTTATCCGCGCGCCAAAGGAGTTGGTCAGGCCATTACAGAGCAGCTGCCGCAGCCGCTGGAAGCGGGCAAAAGTATTATGGTCTATGATAACCAGAGCGATTTTTCTGCAGCAGAGCTAAAATTAGTACCGGTTATCAGTATTCTGAGTTTCGGCACATTATTGAGTGAGGCTCTGAGTGCGGCAAAAGCACTTAAAAATGAGTTTTGCCTGAAAATCATTAATATGCGCTTTATCAAACCGCTGGATAATCAGATTGCTCTGCAGCTGGCACAGAACAGCGATTTACTGATCACCCTGGAGGACAATGCGGTTATGGGCGGAGCCGGTAGTGCGGTCAATGAAGTATTAGCGGGTCAGGGTTCGGTATGCCCGGTACTGAATCTGGGTCTACCGGATGAATTCCCGGAACACGGTACCCAGCAGGAAATACACCATGATTATGGTCTGGACAGCACCGGGCTGGTTAAGACCATCAGGGAGCATATTCGTCCTAAGTCCGCAGCAGTCTGATCAATTCTCTCGAAGGCGGTCAGGGTAACAGTGCTTCTGGACTGGCGACGGCCTACTCCGTTTTGAGCTCAATGTGATACCCGGAAAACTTACGGATATTAATCACCCCCGTATCCAGGATCAGGTACTGTCCTTTAATACCCAGCAACCCCCCTTCAAAAAAGGGCTGTTTATCCAGATTAAACGATTTAACTTTGGTCGGATATTCCAGTACCGGGTACTGAATTTCCACCATTTCATTATTATCCAGATGCACAATAGCATCTTCCGGGATATCTCCCAGACCGGCAATCAATTCATCGGCCTGGGGGGCTAACAATTGATAGAGTTCCGCCTGTTTCTGTTTTAAATCAATAGGTTCTGCCGGTCCCTTGAGCATTCTCTGCCATTGAGTACGGTCCGAAACCTGCTGTTTGTATAATACCTCCACCAGGCCGGAATAATAACGGGTACTGACCTGAAACACCGGTAATGCCTGTACTGCCCCCTGATCCACCCAGCGTGTCGGGATCTGACTGCCGCGGGTGATACCCACCTTGATCCCTGATGAATTGGCCAGATAGACAAAGTGTTTCTGCATACAATTACCCAGGCCCCATTGAGGTTCCCTGCAGGTACCCTGATCATAATGGCATTTTTCAGGACTCATAATACATTTGTCGCAGGAAGCCAGGCGGGTAAAGCAGGGGTAGCAATGCCCCTGATTAAAACTCTTACTGGTTTTACGGGAACAGGCCACACAATGAATTTCCTGTTTATAATGAAAAGACAGCTTTTTACCCAGTAATGGGTTCAGGGCAATTTCCCCGTGACTGAGCTGCCCCTGCTCATCGTATAGATTTAAAAAGTATTCAACCGGCGTATCAGGGCCGTTGTATTGCACCTGCATTTTACGCAGATGGCCAGAATAACTTGCCATTACAGTTCCTTAATTTATATAAGCTTATTAGCTCTTAATACATTCCAGTCAAACCCCAGACCGGGATCGGTTTTTCGACCGGGGGCAATATCGCTATGACCTACAATTTTTTCTGCAGTTATTTCAGGAAAATAATTTTTCAGGGTTTTCAGCACAGCAAGCAGTGTTTCATATTGTGAATTTTCAAACGGACTGACATCAGTACCTTCCAGCTCAATTCCAATAGAAAAATCATTGCAGTTTTCCTGCCCGGCCAGGCAGGACTGGCCGGCATGCCAGGCACGATCGTACAGATTAACATACTGCACCAGTTCACCATTACGCCGAATCAATAGATGTGAAGAGACCTGTAAACCTTCAATTTCCCTGAAATAAGCATGTTCATTCCAGTCCAATTGATTACTGAAAAAACGATCAATTTCATCCCCTCCATACTGTCCCGGCGGCAGGGAGATGCTATGAATAATAATGCTGTCTATTGTGACATTTTCAGGCCGTTTATTATAGTTTGGAGAAGGGATTTTCCTGGCCTGGGTAAACCAGCCGTCAGATATTTCGTACATAAGTTATTCAAGTTGCTTTTTATTTGATTTTTATAGGAAAATCAGGTGAAAAAAATTAATAAATGTTCTATATTGATAATACGTGATTATACATTTTCTTTATTATATGCAGCTATTTTTATTGTATTAACCTGGTTGTGTTCGTAGCAACCTGTAGTAAATGGCCGCCGTTCCACTAATTTTTTGTTTCTGTGGACAAGCTCAAAGACATTTTAATTGATAAGGATTACAGTTTAACTATACGCTATTTCAATTTATGTTTTTATTTTTACAGTATGAAAGTTCTCAGTTACGTCAATATAAAAAACAATGCCAGAGCCATTGTAAAACCATACTGTTAAAGCTAAAACAAACCGAGGTGTGGTCTAAATGCAGCCTAAAAACAATATCTTACACTTTAGCCGGGGTGCTTGCAAACAAGCGGCACCGGACCAGAATTATCGCAGAAACAAGTTGTCACAAGATAGCAGGATACATGATTCAATGATACCAGAAGGTCCATTAGGCGATTTAATCAAGTACACCAGTCAGTGGACAAATGAAGCCATTTCAGGATTATTTGATAATGTTGACACCCAGTTATTTGAAATGGCCGAAAAATCAGAAAATGCAACCGATCAAAACACTTATTTTGATGCCATGCGCATTATCCGCCTGCGCCGCAGTGTTGCCCATGAAGAGTTTCTAGCCTCAGTAGAATTGAGCTTTGATCCCGAAGTTATCCAGGGCGGTCGTGATTTTCGGCAAGTGACTTCAGATATTGAAAGCCTGTCCTTAATTGCTGATGATAACCTCGAAGAAGAACTGGCAACTCATAATATGATAGCCAAGGCTGAACGGGACAATAAGAATGAACTGAAACAGCTGAACCAGCGAGTGGCCTATCTCTATAATGGTCTGAATATTACTACCCAGAACAATCCTGTCAGTCCAACGGCTTTATGTAATGCCTTTGCCGCCGCTGTTGATACCCTGGAAGCCGAGATTAAGGTAAAACTGCTGGTATTCAAGCTGTTTGACATCAATATTATTTCCAAACTGAACGATCTTTATCTGAATCTCAATCATCTACTGGTTGAAAAAGGTATTTTACCGGATCTGAAGGTCTCCTATGGTTCAGTCAGAAGGCAACCTGCTCCCTCCGGCATGGGCGCCGGTATTCCAGGTAATGCACCGGGGGCACCCCAGGCTGATTCCGGTTTATCTCAGTTTATACAGCAGCCAGTTGGAGGTGCTTACCAGCAAAATTCTACCGATGCAGAGGCCTTTACCCTGATTCAGCAGCTGATTGCCCGGAATAAAACACCACAGCAAAATATCCCACAGGCCCAGTTTGCCAATACTACCGATGTTATGAATAGCCTGTCCCAGATACAGATTGATCCAGCTCTGGCGAACCCTTATAACCCTTATAGCGGGCAGCAGCACAGTGGTTTTGAAACCAGCGCCCTGTTAAAAGAAGCCCTGGAAACAGGCTTTACATAATAACCAGAATAAAGAAGCCATTAACCAGGCCGATGATGACATGATTGATGTTATCGGTATGCTGTTTGACTTTATCCTGGGTGACAATAACCTGGTTGATTCAGTTAAGTCCCTGTTAAGCCGTCTGCAAATACCGATTATTAAAATCCCTCTGCAGGATAAAAGTTTTTTACGTAACAAGAACCATCCGGCACGTAAGTTATTAAATAAACTGGCCAATGCAGGCCTGGGTGTTACAGACAATGTTAATTCCCAGAACAACCCTCTGTATCTGAAACTGGAAAGCATTGTTACCCGTGTTACCAACGAACAGACCGAAACCATTGATGAGGGCTTTTATGAAGAATTACTGGAAGACCTGCACCGCTTCCTGTCTGAATTTAACCAGGGCATAAAAAACAGAAGAACCCCGTCTAAAGATGCGGCTCTGAAACTGGTTAGTACAGAATTAAACTCCCGTATTGCCCATAAAAATCTGCCTCATAATATTGTTTTATTGCTGGAGCGGGTCTGGAAAGACGTAATGCTGGATATATTTTTCAGCGACGGTATGGAAAGTGACGAGTGGGGTATGGCCATGACTTTTGTGGATACCCTGATATGGAGCGTTGATCCAAAAACGGATATTCAAAGCCAGAAACAGCTGGTCAGAGTGATCCCTGGAATTTTAAATGCTCTTAATGCCGGGCTTGACCGTATTCAATACCCTAAAGACTTACGTGAACAGCTCCTGCAGGATCTGCAGAACTGCCATCTTGCCTGTATGAAAGGCCAGAATATTAATGACAGTGACCTGTCACAAAATGGTTCCGCCTATATTTCCAGCACAATACCTATGGAGTCTGCTGACCAAAGCGAAGCCTCTAATAGTTCTGCAAAAGCTGCTGAGGGACTTTCAGCAAAAGATCTGGCCAGTATTGATGCCGGCATTGATGTTATGCTGGATGGTGATCTGAATAACCTGGATGCCCT
Source organism: Gammaproteobacteria bacterium (assembly GCA_048563625.1). Classification (GTDB taxonomy): domain Bacteria; phylum Pseudomonadota; class Gammaproteobacteria; order GRL18; family GRL18; genus JANELJ01. Next base: position 27,875 of record JBHNNM010000004.1, read on the forward strand.
GGAAGAAGAAGATTTACTGGCTTCCCTTGAAGACGGTTCTGAACAGGCCATTGCAGACAGCAATGATGTAGAACTGATTGAAGATGCCTATACTCAGCAGGCCAGAAATCTCAGTGCCGGCGCCTGGGTCGAGTTTATTGGTCAGGACGGCCAGACCTATCGGGCCAAGATTTCCTGGATGGGTGAAGACGCCAGTGCCTATATTTTTGTTACCCAGACTGGCCAGATTGCAGAAAAATCCCTGCAGGGTTTAAGTACCGCACTGCGGAATAAACAGGCCACCATTCTGGATGAGTCACCCGTATTTGAACGGGCCATGGATGCTGTATTAGAAGAACTGCAGGAAAAAACCGAACATTAATCCGCTGTAAAATACCTTCCCCCAACGACTGTGACTGATAATGTAAAAAGCATGGGCAAGGGCATGATTGCCATTGCCCTGGTGCTTGCCCTTGGACTACTGACCTGGATTTTTCAGGGGGCTATTAACCGGCAATACAATCCCAACCAGACCGTTCAGACTGGACAAATTACCGATCAATATATAGAAATTGTATTAAAGCGTAACCGTGCCGGCCATTATGTAACATCCGGACGGATCAACAGCTATCCGTCTGTTTTTCTGCTCGATACCGGTGCTACCTATGTGGCTGTTCCTGAAAGCCTGGCTATTAAAATCGGCCTGAAAAAAGGCATGCCGGTCAGCCTTTCTACTGCCAATGGCCGAACAACCGGCTTTCAGAGCATTATTGATGAACTGGATATAGGTAAGATACGGCTGAGAAATATCAGGGCTGTTATTACGCCTAATTTGAGTGAGGTTTTGTTGGGGATGTCGGTTTTGAAGCAGTTGGAGTTTACGCAGAGAGGGGGGGAGTTGAGGGTTAGGCAATACTTTTAGCGTTCAGCGTTCAGCGTTCAGCGTTCAGAAAGAGCATGAGGGTAAGGGTTAAGGGTTAAAGAAGAGCATAGGGTTTACTGGGGGCGGGGGGGGATGCCCGCGCTCATGAAGGTTATTTTTGTCTGGTTAGTTTGAATACTACTGGGCTTAGTAAGAGTAGTGCGATTAGGTTGGGTAGGGCCATTAGGGCGTTTAGGGTGTCGGCTAGCAGCCAGATGAAGTTTAGTTCGCCCATGGCGCCTATGGGGACGGCTATGATCCATAATACTCTAAAGATCATGACGGAGCGGATGCCGAACAGGAATTCTACGCAGCGTTCGCCGTAAACACTCCAGCCTAAAATGCTGGTAAAGGCAAAAACTGCCTGGGCAAGGCTGACTATCATACCGCCGGTTTCGGGTAATACTTGGTCAAAAGCCGCCATGGTCAGTGCTGCTCCTTTAACACCGCTGCTCCAGACGCCGGTCAGTACAATGGCCAGGCCGGTAATACTGCATACTATAATGGTATCTATAAATGTGCCCAGCATGGCAATTTCTCCCTGTCGGACAGGGTCATCAGTTTTTGCTGCCGCATGGGCAATAGGGGCACTGCCCAGTCCCGCCTCATTGGAAAAAATTCCCCTTGCCACACCCCATTGTATGGCCATAATAATACTGGCTCCGGCAAAACCTCCAGTGGCCGCAACTGGATTAAAGGCACTGTCTATTATCAGGGCAAAGGCTGCGGGTATTTCAGAAAAGTGGCTGGCCAGTACCAGCAAACCCGCCAGAAAATAAGCAATAGCCATAAACGGCACCAGCTTACCAGCCACCTGGGCAATACGCTTAATACCGCCTAATACCACAGCACCAGTTAAAATAACTAAAACCAGGCCGGTTAGCCAGACGGGAATATTAAACTGGGTCTGCATGGCATGAGCCACCGAATTAGCCTGTACGGTATTGCCAATACCAAAGGAAGCCAGGGCGCCAAAGACGGCAAACAGAACACCCAGCCATAACCAGCTTTTACCCAGACCATTTTTAATATAATACATCGGCCCACCCAGGTAACTGCCCTGTTCATCCACTTCCCGGTAATGCACCGCACAGACCGCCTCAGCGTATTTTGTCGCCATTCCAATTAAAGCCGTAAGCCACATCCAGAACAGGGCACCGGGGCCGCCAATAAAAATAGCCGTGGCCACGCCGGTAATATTGCCGGTACCAATGGTGGCTGAAAGCGATGTCATCAGGGCATTAAACGGCGAAATTTCTCCTGCTTTATGATCGCCTTCCCTGCCCTGCCACAATAATTTGAAGCCCTTACCCAGGTTTAGTAATGGCATAAACCTAAGCCCCAGCATTAAAAACAGCCCGGTACCAAAAATCATAAACAGCATGGGTTTCCCCCAGACCACAGCGTTTATACCATTCAGCAATGCCGTCAGCCAATCCATTAAAACCATCCTTTTTATTTAATTGTTTTTATCTGTCATTGTTACACTGTTATTGTTACAAGCACCCCATTATAATACCCTAAGCTCAGGAAGTAACTTAGCCCTTAACACTTAACACTTAACACTTAACACTTAACACTTATTATAATGCCATCAATACCTCATTCCATAATTCAATCCCAAGTAAGCCAGGCACTGGCTGAAGATATCGGTTCAGGCGATCT
>JBHNNM010000005.1:0-22984 GCA_048563625.1 Gammaproteobacteria bacterium
ATGGACAATGCCCATCAGAAATTGGAAAGCAGCAATGTATCGATTTATAATCGAGTTTGAGGAGCAGTTGGCTCCTTATATTTAAATAAGAGCGGATACACAGTTTAATTTACACTGTCAATTCAATGATTTATTCTGATAGAGATCACCCTGCACAGTCAGGTGATTCTGGTCATTTAACTGTCTGTCCAGCCTGCCGCCACCCTGGTAGGATGTCCAGTCATCATCCGCACTGCCGCCTCCTTTTAAATCATAATTACTGCGCTTATTGCCTTTAAAATAAATCTTGCCAAAGGTATCCGGATCCAGTTGTGTGCCGTAACGGATGGAACCAAAAGCCCGTTCATGGGTGCCGCCGCCGGCGCTGATCAGGGTTCCCTAGGTATCAATGGCGTTTTTAGTGATAATATTAATGACACCGTTAACGGCATTGGCACCCCATAGGGCTGCACCGGGACCGCGGATGACTTCTATGCGTTCAATATCTTCCAGCAGGGTATCCTGTACATCCCAGTACACTCCGGAAAAGGCCGGGGTATAGACGGTACGACCATCTATCATAACCAGCAGCTTATTGGCAAAACGGCTGTTAAATCCCCGGCTGGAAATAGCCCATTTATTGGTATCAATACGGGCGACCTCAATACCCGGTGCCATCCTCAGTGCCTCAGGAATACTGGTGACACCGCTTTGACGAATATCTTCCTGGGTAATCACAAAAACAGCCGCTGCACTGTCAGGTAAGGTCTGTGCCTTTTTACTGACTAAGGTCACTTCCATATTCATTAACTGTTCAATATCCAGTGACAGGATATTATTGCTTTGTTCAGGCTGGCCTGATTCTGTCTGGTTTAGTTCAGACTGTTCGTGTTCTGCAGCAAGGCTGATTTGCACAAATAACAGCAAACCAGCCGCGACAAGGCATCTTAATGTCAGGTGTAGAAAGCTCATAATACTTGATATTTTTATAGGGTTATTGGCGAGAATAATAACATCCTTATATTCTTATATCTATAAGGGTTTTACTACATACTAAAACTATTTAGCCCCTGTCCAGTTAATGGATCAGGGGCTAAATAAAGGAGGGATTTAATGGCTGTTCGGGCAGTTTTCTGAAATACTAGGGACCCAGCTGATCATCACTGACCCGGGGAATATGATAGGCTTCAGCGGTTTCAAGATCCACTTCACCGTCATCATTGTATAGCGGCAGATCATACTCATTCCAGCCCTTTAAGCCGGTTTTAAGAGAATAGACATCCTGGTAACCCATCAGCTGCATGACTTGGGCGGCAAGCAAACTGCGGTTTCCGGAACGACAGACCACCAGAATTTTTTTATCCCTGGCCCGAACCAGTTCCGGACAGGTTTCGTCATAGCCCCATTCACAGGCTGTTTCCAGTACGCCTCGTGGAATATTGAGGGCATCCTTAATGCGTATATTACGGTATTCATAAGGCTCACGAACATCCAGGATCATCAGTTCCTCGTTGTTTTCCAGTATTTCTTCGACATCCCAGGGAAACATTTCCTTTACTTCTTTCTGAGCATTTTTTAACAGTTGATTAAATGTCATAGCAGTCATAAGGCTTACCTTTTCAAAATTAGTGTCAGGAGTCTGATTTTTTTAACAGGCCATGCTGCACAGCCATAACCGCTGCTTCAACCCGGGAATGGATGTTCAGTTTGCGTAAAATGGACTTTACATGCAGCTTGACCGTGCCATCGGAAATATCAAGATTTCGGGCAATCACTTTGTTACTCTGTCCTTCGGCCAGTAAAAACAGGATTTCGGTTTCCCTTGGGGTCAGCTCAGAAAAAGGACTGGGTTCCGGTGCCGGGGGCACATGACCCTGTACCACCTTGGCCAGAATAGGGGTGAGATCCGGTGCGACCACGGTTTTGCCTTCATGAATATCCTGCAGGGCTGCGACCAGTTCATCTGGCTGCATTCCCTTAAGTAAAAAGCCCTGGGCACCGCATTGCAGAGCTTCAATCAATTCCCGTTCATCATCCACTGTGGTCAGAATGGCAATGGGCATGGTTTCACCATTTTCGCGCAGACTTTTTAATACAGCTATCCCGTCCATATCCGGCATGCGCATATCCAGCAGTACCACATCGGGTTTTTTTTCACTGACGATTTTAAGACCTTCCTGACCACTGCCGGCACTGGCAATGACTTCAATACCCATTCGTTCCAGCAGTCCCTGTAAGCCTGCACGGAACAGGGTATGATCATCTATAAGTAATACTCGCATTATTGTTATGCCATTTTTATTTTAGAGCTATTATTTAAGGGGAGTAGCCCTTAATCTATGTTTACGGGAAAAACTTAACCGATTTTTCTACTACGGGCTGGGTAGGGAATGTTAGCAGAATTCTGGTTCCCTCTCCAGTTTCTGTTTCAATTGAAATTTTGCCGCCAATCCGGCGTGCCCGTTCTTCCATCACACTCATACCAATATGCTCTCCAAGACTATTGGTTAAATTAGGATTTTCCATGCCCTTGCCATCATCTTCAATAAGTATTTCGCACTGGTTATTGCCTTCTTCGTAGCGATGACCGGGTTTTGGGCTGCGCGCCAGAATACGGACGGTTCGGGTATTACTGTGCTTGCGGACATTGGCCAGCGACTCCTGGACAATACGCACGATCTGAAATTCCTGTTCTGAGGTCAGATCCATAGACCATTCATTCTGAAAAAACACCGAGATATCGCAATTAGACTTGAAGTTAGAAATAAGCTGTTCCAGGGCTGGTATCAACCCGCGTTTATCCATGGGGGCACGGAAATGGGTGATCAGCCCGCGTACTTCGCGATAGGCCTCGTCAATGCTTTCATGCAGACAGGTGACTTCTTCACGGGTGACAGGAATGCCTTCGAGAATATTTTCTTCCAGGATGGTGACCTGAAAACGTAAACTGGCCAGGGTCTGTGCCAGGGAATCATGTAGTTCGTGTGCCAGCAGGGTTCTTTCCTTCATAATAGAGTGCTGGCGGGTATCTTTATCCAGGCGGGATTTTTCAATGGCCATACCCAGGTGCTTACCAATACTTGTGAGCAGTTCAGATAAATCCTCACTCATATAGACATTGGGCTGGTCAATAAACAGGTTATAAATCCCCAGGTGTACCCCCTGATGCTCTAGGGGAACGGCAATAATTTCAGCATCATTACCGTCAAACAGCATGGTGCCGGAAAGTTTGGTGCAGTTTTTAATGGAAATGCCGCATTCAACCGAACCCTGAGTTAGGGAGGTGCCGCATAAACAGCGCTGAATAGGTACAAAACGTTCTTCTTCGACAAACTGTTCGTTCAGACCCATGGAGGCCACCATTTTTAATTGATCGTCATCGGTGCGTAAACGTACCGTCCCGGCACGGGCATTGGTCAGGCTGATAAGCATTTTCAGAAAACGGGATAACAGGTCTTCTAGGTCTTTGGACTGGTTAATGGAAGTGGCCACTTCATAAAGAATATTCAGGGAGCGGTTTTTTTCCTCTACCTTATGGGTTTGCTTATCAACTTCCTGCTGAAATTCTGCAGACAGGGTCTGCAGTTTATCACTCAGGGAATTAATATCATGGGACAGCTTGGAAAATTCACCTTTGCGGGGTACCGGCAGGCGGGCAGAATAATCCTTTTTCTTCATTCTCATGGCCCAGTTGCGTAAATGAATAAAAGGCGTGACCAGGTCGTGACGAACCAGAAAGGAGATACGGATAATCAGGAACAGCCCTGAAAACAGGAAAATGAGATTAAGAGCAATTAACAGGCTGTGGCTGGAGATGATCTGGCTGGCTGCAAGTAAACACAGCATAGACATGGCCAGTAGCAATATACCCAGACTGACAATCGGCAGAAACAGCCGGCTGTATTTCAGCTGAATGAGCTGATTTGCCTGTTCCTGTCGGTTTTTAAAACGTTTTTTTATCTGTGTAAGCGGCATGTCTGAATATTGTTCAACACAAAAGACGAGTCTAACAGAACAGCAGAGGAATTGTCACTCTGCTGTATTAAGCAGATAAGCTCTGGCTAAATAATAAACTTACTGTTCAGGTGGCTTGTAGTTAGGATCATTGGGGTTCTTGAAAATAAACTGTTTGTCATCGCCTTCTACTTCACTGTCCACTTCAACAAAGTCGATTTCCATGCCGTTTAAGAGATCTACCATGTCATTATTGACAATAATTTTAACCCCGCGGGATTCAACCAGAGTATCGTCTTCCTTCTGGACATCAAAACCCATAAGATACTGAAATCCCTGTATTTTGGAATGGGTGGTAACCGCCACTCTTAAGGGATCATCGCTACCGCTAGCTTTAATCTGTTCCAGAATTTGATTGGCTGCATCTTCTGTCAGTTTTATCATAGCTTCCTCTCACTTATTTGTTTTGTATTAGTTTGTATGGGTTGTTTGTGGCTATTGTGTTTGCATTGCTTAATAAATTTAACAAATCGGCTTGCCCAGTGATTCTGTGCCGTATCCTGTAAATGGGCATAACAGGCCAGCAGATTCTTATATACGATGCCGTCATGCTGACCGTCAACACCGCTGCCGCGATGGATAGTATAGGCAAATGTTAAGGGCTGCTGAATATTCACCAGGTGGGAGTAGTGAAATTCATGGGCAGAAATGATTTTTTCTGCGTTATTTTCTTTATCTTTGTTATCTATCGTTTCATTGCCGCTCTCAAGCCTAGGCCAGGGCATGGCTTCAGTTTCTGCAAAGCGGATTAAACCGCGTCCCTGAGGGGTTTCTTCCATTTTAGCATCAGCAGGAATAATGCCGGCCATGGCATATTGTTTATCATTCCAGATAATATTCTGACATAAATACATCAGTCCGCCGCATTCAGCATAGGTGGGCAGGGCGTTTTCTATGGCATCCAGTACTGACTGACGAAAGGACTGATTGGCATTAAGTTCCTGCAGGCGTTCTTCAGGGAAGCCGCCGCCGATAAACAGGCCGTCAATATCTTCTGGTAAGCGGCTGTCGTTCAGAGAGTTGACTTCAATGAGTTGTGCTCCGGCCTGTTCCAGGGCTTCAAGATCACCGGGATAATAAAACCCGAAGGCTGAATCATTAATATAGGCCAAGCGGATATCAGCGGCTATTGGCTGAGTATTTGGCACCGACTTAATGGTACTTTTAAGATGTTTTGGGGAATGCTGGCGACTGATGTCTATAATTTGTTCAAGATCGGTCTGGGCAGAAATAATGGTACCAATATCATTAATTTTCTGCTGGGCTTCACCATCTTCATTACTGGGCATCAGGCCCAGGTGCCGCTCTACAATTTCCAGACGTCTGTCTCTGTGGATCGCGCCCAGTACCGGAACATCGGTATAATGTTCAATAACCGCCCTCAGCTTACTTTCATGGCGGGAACCGTCCAGTTGATTAAGAATAACTCCGGCAATATTAATTCCCGGATCAAAAGACTGGTAACCGAGGATCAGCGGGGCAATACCCCGGGTCATGCCTCGGGCATCCAGTACCAGTATAACCGGGGCATCGAGCAGTTTGACAATGGCGGCATTGCTATTACTGCCGTCCAGATCAAGGCCGTCGTATAAACCTTTATTGCCTTCAATAATACTGATATCTGAAGCGGTTATTTTTCTGGATACCAGTTGCAGAATCTCGTCTCTGGACATGGTGTTAAAGTCCAGGGAATAGCAGGGCCGGCCGGCAGCACTGCCATGCCAGAGCGGATCAATATAATCAGGGCCTTTTTTAAAGGGCTGAACACTCAGACCTTTCTGCTTCATAGCAGCCAGCAGCCCAATGGTAATGGTGGTTTTACCAGAGGACTTATGGGCAGCAGAGATAAATAAGGGGGTTGAAGAAATCGCCATCTAGGATCTATAAGGGTAAAATTAAATTTTTCAATGGTCTGGACCCGCTGGCCGGATAAATAAACTCCGGACCAATAAAAAAGGGCCGCATAAGCGACCCTTTTTGTATTCAGTTGCTGTTTCAGGCGGATATTAACAGATATTACCTTATGTTAAAAACAACCTATAACAGAAGTGGAAATTAACGTTTCCAGCCTGAACCTTTTTCTTCGTGAGCCATATCCAGAATCTGAACGGCTTTGTCCATGTAGTCATTCTTATAGGTTTCTAAAGGATGACCGGCACCTGGATTGTAGTAATCATCAGGATGCATACCATTTTCATGCTCAAATTTGATAAATTCTCTTTGCATTTTTAGTAATTCTTGAATCAGTTCTGCTTTAGTGCTCATTTCATATCTCCGAAAAACTGAATTAAACTCAGTTATAAGCTAATTATTTCAACATAATATATCTGAGAAGATTCTAATATACTATATCTACAATGGGTAGTGTTGAATGATAATTAAAATTTTGTTCATTCAGGTTAATGGCGTATTAATAACCGCCTTTACGCTTGCTTTCTGGTAAGCCTGAAATACGGCCACCCTGTTTGCTGGGATCTTTTGGAAACAGATCATACAGATCTTTAGAACCAATCTTTTCACCCCAGGTTGCACTCATTTCTTTAATCATGGTGCGGGTATTGGGTTGCTTGCCGCCATTATTGATGTACTGGTCACGCAGGTAGTTAATAAGATCCCAGTGTCTGTCTGTTAGCTCAATCCCTTCTTCTGCTGCCATCTGTTTTGCCAGATCTTCACTCCAGTCATTAAAGTCGACTAGGTAACCGTTAGGGGTGGTTTCTATTTCTTTACCTTCAAAAGTAATGGCCATGAATCTGCTCCGTAAACTTATATTGGATAAAACATTATTAGATAAAATACGATAATAAAGATAGATTTATTATCACTAAAAACTTAATAAATTGAATAAGAAATAATATATTAGTTAAAAATAAAAAACACCTCTCAAAAGAGATAGGCTGTATATTTATTGATACCGGCTAATCGGCGTTAACTGCGGTGATCCCTTTCTGGGGGATGAATACCCCGCAGCCGTAACTATAAAAGTCACCTACCCCGTTTTCCTGCAGGAGAATCGATTCTTCAGGACTTATCTCCGCTATCATCAGGCTACGGGTTTTAATCGGGCCGCTGGGTGTGCTTAAAGTATGAGACTTGCCGCATAACATTTTACGCATATCAATATCCATGGCCTGGATCTGCTGGTAAATAACCTTTAAAAAAGCCTCTTCATCATTATCGGTATCCGGAACATGGACATGACGGGAAACCAGTGTCGTTAAGGTGCTTAATAACTGCTGTTCAGATGGACCAAACGTTAACTCGAAGCCGTCCACGGTAATTTTTTTACCGGTCAGAGTCCGGGTATCTTCTATGCGGTGTCTGGGTACCCGCAGTTTCAGCCGGGTACGGCGGGAAAGCTGAATGACTTCATCTTCAAATTCATCAGAACGTATCCAGCCGTTTCCCGATTGCGGGATATAAATATGATGCACCGCACATTGAGACTCCTCCTTGAACCAGGGCAGAATTTCATTAATGGCATTGGTCAGGGACCAGGCATGATCCAGTTTGATCTGTTTACAATTCAGTTTAAAGGATAAATCGACGACTTTATCCGGTGCCTGAAATTCCTGCGGCTTTTCTTCTTCACTCCAGAACATTAAATTCTCTCATTAACTACTATAAGTATTTATCATTATAAGTATTTATCATAACAATTGATCACAACTACAATGGGTATTACCTGTTATTAGCGGTTATTGCTAATCAGGTCGGACTGGTAAACTTGGCTTCCAGATCCGATTCCCACTCATCAGGGGTATCAGGGAAGGGCGGCTTAATATCAATATCAAAAAACATTTCACCGTCCCGCGCCCTGGACTGAATAAAGCGGATTAAATCAGCATAGGATTCAAGTTGATGATTCTGTATTAAAACTTCACTTAAAATTAACATAGGAAAAGACTCAACAATTAATATGGGTTTAACATAAGACCTTGAGCAACTATTTTCAAGGTCTCTGGACAGAAGCTGTAATTATTATAGGTAAAACCATTATAGATGGAATGTCAGGAGATAGACAAAGTAAAATACTGTATTGAAGAGGGCAGATTCAGGTCCACCCTAAGTGACCTGATTTGAACTGATTATATAAAGAAATTTAGAACTATTATAAAAGTAAAATAACCGATAAAAAAAGTGGGAATTTATAAGTAACTTAATGGTATTAAAGAATAAAAGTAACAGTCCAGGAGAGTGTTTTAAAAGATATATCCACAAGGGGATAGTGGTGTAGGGGGTATGTCTCCCAAAGGAAGGGTGTAATACTTTATTATTAAGTCCTAAAATACATTCCATTGTTTTTCGTGTGCCTTGTTAAAAATCAGATTATCGTGTATCTTTGCAAGGCTAAAGAATTCTGTTTATAACAGTTTATTGCAGACAGTGTTCAGGAATTGCGGCTTGGATTAAAGACAGGCAGTAAGCTCCAGAGACTCTGAAATAAGATTACTAAGCGATATATTTGTTGGTAGAACCAACTTTACCTAAGGGAGAAAACCGTGCCTAAAGTCAAGATCTATGATACTCCGATGTTGGATGAGCTGGAAAATGGTGAATGGCCAAGCTTCATCAGCGGCATTAAGCGTTTAAGAGATGACCATCCGAATGAGCGTATCAATAATATGGTTAATGGCCTGCTGGGTCAGCTGGAACATTCTTATGAAACTCGTATGGGTTGGTGGAAAGGCGGTACCGTATCTGTATTTGGTTACGGCGGCGGTATTATTCCACGTTTCTCGGAAGTGGCTGAGCACTTTCCTGAGTCCAAAGAATTTCACACTGTACGTGTTCAGCCGCCGGCGGGTAACTTCTACACCGCTGATATTCTGAATCAACTGGCTGATGACTGGGAGCAGCACGGTTCAGGCCTGCAGACTTTCCATGGTCAGACAGGTAACATTATGTTTATTGGTTCGACGACCGATGAAATGCAGCCGTTTTTTGACAAGATCAACGTTTACGGCTGGGATCTCGGTGGTGCCGGTCCCTGTGTTCGTACTGCAATGGCCTGTGTTGGTGCGGCCCGTTGTGAACACTCCTGTACTAATGAACACGGTTTAATGCGTCACCTGGTCAATGAATTCCAGGACGACCTGCACAGACCGGCTCTGCCCTACAAGTGGAAGATTAAAGTATCTGGTTGTCCGAATGACTGCACCAATGCCATTGAACGTGCTGATATGGCCGTGATTGGTATCTGGCGCGATGATATGAAAGTGGATCAGGAAGAAGTTAAAAAGTTTGTTGAAGCCAAAGGTCGTGACTACGTTATCGATAACGTTACTGACCGTTGTCCTTCCAATGCCATTAAACTGAATGACGACAACACTGTGGACATTAATAACCAGGAATGTGTTCGTTGTATGCATTGTATCAACGTTATGACTAAAGCCTTGGCGCCTGGTGATGATACTGGTGTAAGCATTCTTATCGGTGGTAAGCGTACGCTGAAGATTGGTGACATGATGGGTACTGTGGTTGTTCCTTTCATGAAAGTAGATACCATGGATCAAATCGAAGCACTGGTTGAACTGACCGGTGAAATGATTGACTTCTTCGCAGAAAACGCTCTGGAACACGAACGTAACGGTGAAATGATTGAACGTATCGGTCTGGTTAACTACCTGGAAGGTTTAGGTATAGACCTGGATCCCAATATGGTCAGTGAGCCACGTCAGTGTTCATACGTACGTATGGATGGCTGGGATGAAGAAGTTAAGAAGTGGTATGACAAGAAAGCGGAAGCAGCTTCTGCATAAGGCACAACTTCGAACATCTTTAGATAATTGTTAATTCGTCATTATCAGGCACTTCTACTGCCCGAGAATGAACAATAAGTTTATTAGAACAGGAAATTAATATGGCTGCAGATAAACCAAAAATGCCTATCGAATCGGGAGCTCCAGACGGCTTCCAGTATATGCACCCAACCATGCGCAGAAACTTTGGTCAGTGGAAATATCATGAAAGACCACGTCCAGGTGTACTGAAGCACGTTGCACACAGCGGTGATGAAATCTACACCATTCGTGTTGGTACTTCCCGTATTCTGGATGTTTTCACTCTGCGTGAAATTACCCGTATTGCTAACGAACTGGGTGACGGCTTTATCCGTTTCACTATTCGTTCCAACCTTGAATACATGGTTGATGATGAAGCAAAAGTAGCACCAATGATCGAAGCGATTGAAAAAGCCGGTCTGATTGTCGGTGGTACAGGCCCTACTATTACTTCACCTTCTCACACACAGGGCTGGTTACACTGTGACATCCCGGGTTCTGATGCTTCTGGTGTTGTTAAGTCCATGATGGATGAGCTGGTAGAAGAATTTAAACGTGAAGAAATGCCTAACCGCGTTCACATTACTACTTCCTGCTGTCAGATTAACTGTGGAGGACAGGGTGATATTGCGATTAACATTCAGCACACCAAGCCACCCAAGATTGCTCACGAACTGGTAGCCAATGCCTGTGAACGTCCAACGGTTGTTGCTCGTTGCCCGGTTGCTGCTATTCGTCCTGCTATGGTTGAAGGTCATCCAACTCTGGAAGTTGATGAGAAGAAATGTATCTGTTGTGGTGCTTGTTACCCACCATGTCCTCCAATGCTGATTAACGATGCGGTTTACACTACTCTGGCTATCTGGGTTGGTGGTAATCACTCAAACGCTCGTGGCAAGCCTACTTTCCAGAAGCTGGTTGCGGCTGGCATTCCAAACAACCCACCACGCTGGCCTGAAGCGACTGCTTTAGTTAAGCGTATCCTGAAAGTCTACAAAGAAGACGCTAAGGACTGGGAACGTATGAATGACTGGATTGAGCGTATCGGCTGGTTTGGATTCTTTGAAAAGACCGGTCTGCCATTCACCAAGTTCCATATTGATGACTGGAGAGGCGCGCGTAACAGCCTGAACGCTTCTACGCATATCCGCTTTTAATTAACTGCGGATCCGGACTGCTGTACTGTAAGCTAATAGCAAAAGTTCAGTGAGTCCGGTTCTGCAATAAGCAAATGGTAAATCTTTAATGAAGTTTACATTACTAATTAATGAAGGACCTTATCAGCACCAAGCTTCTGATGCTGCGTATCAGTTTGCTAAAGCTGCTATTGCCAAAGGTCATGAAATTTATCGAGTGTTCTTCTATAACGATGGCGTAAACAACGCAACACGTTTGGCTATTCCACCTCAGGATGACCGTAATATTACGGAAAACTGGGCTGCACTGGCTAAGGAACATGACCTGGATATGGTTGTCTGTATTGCTGCTGCACAGCGTCGTGGTATCTTAGATGCCGACGAAGCTGAAAGACAGGGTAAAGATGCACACAATATTCATCCTGCGTTTCGTATTTCCGGTCTGGGCCAGTTAGTTGAAGGTGGTATCCAGTCTGATCGTTTATTAACATTTGGTGATTAAGGGGAATAAATATGAGTGATGACATAAAAAAATTCATGTTTGTGAACACCAAAGCACCATATGGTACTGTTTACGCACTGGAATCACTGGAAGTAGTATTGATTAGTGCTGCATTTGATCAGGACGTTAGCCTTGCATTTTGCGATGACGGCGTTTTTCAAATCACCAAAAATCAAAACACTGAAGGTTCTGGCATGAAGAACTTTTCACCAGCCTATAAAGCGCTGGGTGACTACGATATCAATAAATTATATGTTGAAAAAGAGTCACTGGAAGAACGTGGTTTGACACTGGATAACCTGATGGATCTAACTTATGAAGATGAGGATGATGATTGGGCAGAAAAACCATCCATTAAACTTGTTACACGCGCTGAACTTGCTGATCTGATGGATCAACAAGACGTAGTAATTAGTTCTTAAGGCGATTGTCTCTTAACAGGAGTAAAACTATGGCAATGTTACACACCGTAAATAAATCACCTTTTGAGCGTAATTCCTTAAATTCGTGTCTGACTAAATCAAAAGAAGGTTCTACCATTCTGTTGATTGAAGATGCGGTTCTGGGTGCGTTAAAAGGTACTGTAATTGCAGATAAATTAACCACTGGAATGACCACAAAAAATATCTATGTTTTAGGTTCCGACCTGAATACACGTGGATTTACAGAAGCTGATATACTTGACGGAATTAAAGTCGTTGACTATTCAGGTTTTGTTGATTTAGTAGCCGAGCATGCAAACGTTCAGTCTTGGCTGTAAAATTTTATACTAGCAACATCATAATTAACATTTAAATATTGGAGTTTAAACAATGGGTACTATTACTGTAGACGGTAAAGAGATCGAAGTAGACGAAGAAGGCTATCTGGTAAACCTGAGTGACTGGTTCCCAGCTGTAGCTGAAGAAATGGCTAAAATCGATGAAGTTGAACTGGGTGAAGATCACTGGAATATCATTAACTTCCTGCGTGAGTACTACGAAGAGTATCAAATTGCTCCAGCAGTACGTGTACTGACTAAAGCAGTTGCTAAAAAACTGGGTAAGGAAAAAGGTAATTCTAAGTACCTTTATGAATTATTCCCATATGGCCCTGGTAAGCAAGCATGTAAATTTGCTGGTCTGCCTAAGCCAACTGGTTGTGTATAACACACAGTCGAAGACGAATTATCAGTTGTTTTAACTGAAATTCATGTCTGTAAGCGTGTTGTCAGAAATTAAATTCTGGATAACACGCCTTCAAGACACCGTATAAAAAATTTATTAATGGGTAGGTAATATGTCAGCGTTTTATGCGCTACTTTTTACAGTGGCTTTTTTTGTCCTGGTAATAGGCTTAGCGAAAAAAATATACCAATATTCACGAGTGCCTGCACCTCTGAAGATTCCTGTTACACCTGCGCCTTTAACAAAAGGTGGTGTTGCTGTCAGACTGGCTAAAGAAGCAATCTTATTTGCCGCCTTATTCCGTTCCAATAAATGGACCTGGTTGTTTGGCTGGATGTTCCATATGAGCCTGTTTGTGGTTCTTACCATACATTTACGTTATTTTATTAAAGATGTGCCAGAGTGGCTGGTACTGTTGCAGCCTATCGGTAAATACGCAGCTTTTACAATGATTATCGGCCTGCTGGGTCTGCTGGTACGACGTATGTTCGTTGCCAGAGTTAAATATATTTCATCACCTTCAGATTACCTGTGGCTATTACTATTATTAGTTATTGGACTGACGGGTGTTACCATGCGCTTTATATCTCATACTGATATTATCAGCGTTAAAGAATTTTCACTGGGTATACTAAGTTTCAACTGGCAAACCTTACCAATGGACGTACCTTTGCTGGTGCATCTGTTTCTGGTTGCAATCTTAATGATTTTATTACCCTTTAGTAAGTTATTACATATCTCGGGTTTATTTTTTGCTCCTTCACGAAACCAGGTTGATAACCCGCGTGAAAAGAGACATATCGCACCATGGGCTGCTGAATTAGAAGCAGAAAAAAATAAAATGCAACCTAAATAACCCTGTTGTCAATGGGTTGCCTGTTTCATGATTTATTAGTACAGGAACAGGCAATACAAACATAGTTATTAGGGTCATTGTTATTAGGATTTTTTTGAGGATTGAGGATATAGAAAAGTGGCAGACTTTGAAACTCCCAAGTTTAGAGAGTATCCAGTAGTACCAGAACTTAAGCCAGATGCTATGGCTGGTGATGGACCATTTGTTTCCCGTGCGGAATTTGATGAAGATCTGGGCTATCCAGGTGAAATGCCCGAGAACTGGAAAGAAAAAACTCTGGACAAGATGCAGGATCTGTTAGGACGCTATCGTTCTTTTCAGGTATTTATGGACTCCTGTATTAAATGCGGTGCCTGTACTGATAAATGCCATTACTTTATTGGTACTAATGATCCTAAGAACATGCCGGTTGCCAGACAGGATCTAATGCGTAAGGTCTATCGTCGCTATTTCACTTTTGCTGGTAAGTTTTTCCCTAAACTGGTAGGGGCTGTTGACCTGAATGAAGATGTCTTAAAAGAATGGTTTAACTACTACCACCAGTGCTCAGAATGTCGCCGCTGTTCTGTCTTCTGTCCCATGGGTATTGATACTGCCGAAGTAACTATGGCAGCTCGTGAAATTCTGGCTCATGTTGGTTACGGCCAGAAATATTCCAATCAGATTATTCAGAAAGTTTATAAAATTGGAAATAACCTGGGACTTCCCGGACCGGCTCTGGAAGGTATTCTGGAAGATCTGGAAGAAGAAGTTGAAGAAGATACCGGTGTACCTGTTAAATATAATATGGATAAGGAAGGTGTTGAAGCCTTACTTATGACGCCTTCAGCAGACTTCTTTGCTGAACCTCATATTGATGGTCTGATTGGCTACGGTAAAGTGCTGCACGAACTGGGTATTACCTGGACCGTTAGTTCCAAGGCATCAGAAGCAGCAAACTTCGGCCTGTTTATCGGTAGCTATGATAATATTCAGCGGGTTTCCATGCGTATCCGTGAAGCAGCCATTGAACTCAAAGTTAAACGTATTATTTTCGGTGAGTGTGGTCATGCCTGGCGCGTAGCCTACAGCTTCCTGAATACTCTTGCTGGCCCTTTCGATTTTCTGGATCAGAACTATCCCGTACCGCAACACATTCTGGAAGTTACTTATGGTGCAATTCAGGAAGGTAAGTTACGACTTAATAAAGAAGAAAATGATCACCTGACCATGACATTCCATGATTCCTGTAACGTGGCACGTGCTTCACGCATGGGTGATAAGCCGGGCGGTCAGTTTGACATTCCACGGGCAGTTATTAAAGCGGCCTGTAATAATTATGTCGATATGGATTCTGATACCATTAAAGACGCAACTTTCTGCTGCGGCGGCGGTGGTGGTCTGTTAACCGATGACCTGATGGAACTGCGTGTGAAAGGTGCCTTACCAAGAATGGAAGCCCTTAAGAAAGTGACAGATGAAGATGGTGTTACTAATGTGGCAGCTATCTGTGCAATTTGTAAGAGTCAGTTTACCAAAACGTTACCATATTATGGTTTTGAGATGGACGCTATTATGAGTGTGCATCAGCTGGTAAGTGAAGCTATCGTGATGACCGGTAGTGAACAAGAGAAAGAATTAGACGGTGTCGAGGAAGAGGCTAAGGATACTGAAGAGTAATCCGGCTGTCATCCTAAACCCGAACATAATTAATACTGAATTACTGTTTTAAGATAGAACGTATTTTAAGATACAAACTAGCAATTAATTTTTGCCCAAATATAGCTTGATAGGAGAAACATAAATGTCAACTGCTGATACAGCTCCGAATGCAGAAAAACTAACCTTTACGCGTTTTAAGGACACAAGGTTAGAACATACTGATAAACAAGAGTGGGACTCCTGGACTCACAATATTTTTCAGGCTGGTTGGTCACACAAATGTCCTACCTATATTAACAGAACTCCTCCTTGTCAAGGCAGTTGTCCTGCAGGTGAAGATATTCGTGGCTGGCTAGATATTGTACGCGGAGTTGAAAAGCCTACCTTCGAAGGTATGACTATGCAGGAATATGCATTCCAGCGTTCAACAGATGCCAACCCATTCCCATCGGTTATGGGTCGTGTATGTCCCGCTCCCTGTGAAGACGGTTGTAACCGTAACGAACTTGATGAGCATGTCGGTATTAACTCTGTTGAACAGTATATTGGTGACCAGGCTCGTGAAAACGGCTTTAAATTTAAGGTTGCAGATTCTGAAACAGGCAAAAAAGTTGCCATTATCGGTGGTGGACCTGCGGGTCTGGCCGCAGCCTATCAACTGCGTCGTTTAGGACATGGCTGTACCGTTTTTGATGATCATGCTGAACTGGGTGGAATGATGATGTACGGTATTCCAGGCTATCGTGTGCCACGTGAAGTACTGCATCATGAAATGAACCGTATTGTTGAAATGGGTGTGGAAGTTAAATTAAATACCCGTGTCGGTACTGATGTTACAGTTGAAGACCTGGAAAAAGAATACGATGCTATTTTATGGGCCATCGGTTGTAAAGAAGGCCGTGGTCTGCCTGTTGAAGGATTTGAAGAAGCGCCTAACTGTATCAGCGGTGTTGCCTTCCTTGAAGCATTTAACGATGGTCGTCTGAAGCTGGCTTCTGATAAAGTTGTCTGTATCGGTGGTGGTGATACTTCTATCGACGTGGCATCCGTTGCCCGTCGTCTGGGTAAAATCTCCAATGTTGCTGAAAAAGACTTACCAGAAAACGTAGTTCTGGGACATACCGCTCACGATGTAGCCGATAGTGCTAATAAAGAAGGTGCGGAAGTTACTCTGTTATCTCGTTCTTCAATTGAGAACATGCCTGCGGCACAGCATGAAATTGACGATGCTCTGCGTGAAGGTGTAACCATTATTGGTTGCGTCAGTCCAGTTAAAGTTATTCTGGATGAAAATGGTCGTGCCAAAGCACTGCGTGTTATCAAACTGGAAGAAGACGGCAAGACTCCAATAGAAGGTTCTGAATACGACATTGAAGCCACTCTTATTGTTTCTGCAATTGGTCAGAAAGGTGATATGACTGGTATTGAAGAATTTGACAATGGTCACGCCTTTATTGACGGTGATGCACACTACCAGGTTAAAGGTAAACCAGGACACTTCCTAGCTGGTGATATTGTACGTCCTCACCTGCTGACTACTGCTATTGGCCAGGCCGCTATTGCTGTTGAAACCATTGCACATTACCTGTGTCATCAGGACGAAGAACTGAAGAAACGTCCTAAAGTCGACAAGCATTATTTCAAACTTGAAAAGAAACTGGAAGAAGTAGGCCTGGCACCAAAGCCTGCTCCGGTTCATGGCCATGAAAGTACTCGTGGTACTTCAGAAGAAGACTTTGCGATTCATAACTATGAAGACCGTTCTTCCAATGACATTATCAGCCACGACAAACTGTTCCTTGGACATTTTGAATATGAACCACGTCATAAGCGTAAGACTATTGATGTAAGTTCTGATGAGGTTCTGGGGCACTTTGCAGAACGTCTGGTACCGCTGCCAGAAGAAGAAATCGTTGCAGAAGCCGGTCGTTGTATGAGCTGTGGTATGTGTTTTGAGTGTGATAACTGTGTTATCTACTGTCCTCAGGATGCAGTTAAAAAGACACCTAAAGACAAAGCAACAACGGGTCGTTATGTTTATACCGATTACTCTCGTTGTATTGGTTGTCATATCTGTAAAGATGTTTGTCCTACAGGCTATATTGATATGGGTCTGGGTGAATAATCAGGAGAATGAATGTGTGGTTGCAACTAAACATTAATTTTAGTTTTAGCTCCCTGCTTAAGGGGAGTTTGCAGAAATTACCACTCAGTGTTGCGGGGCTGGCTTTAATGGCCAGCTTCACTACTGTTAATGCAGAAGTAGAACAGGATGAACTGGGGCCGAGAATTGAAATTCCCGAATCCAGTGGTAAAAGCTGTGTACTGCCTGAAGACGAAATTCGTCGGAAACATCCTGACATGCTTAAACATGATCGGATACTGACGCTTCGTGAAGGTCTCAGAGCCAAAGCCGATGGTAATAATCTTGATGGTAGTTTAAAGCAGTGTATTAACTGTCACGCCATTAAAGATGATAACGATCAATATGTTCGCATTGATAATGACAAGCACTTCTGTGTTTCCTGTCATAAATATGCTGCAGTAACCATTGACTGTTTCCAGTGTCATAGAGACATACCTGAAGGCAGTAGTAATTTTCATGCACTATCAGGTCATAAAAATACTGACTTCAGCTCCGTAACTCCAAGTAGTTATGGTTTGACTGTTAAGGATATGGCCAATATTGCCCCTGAGGTTAGTTCAGATGACAAGTAAGATCGAAAAAGAAGATTTATCCCGTCGTAACTTTGTCTTTGGTTCGATTGCTGCAGCGGGATTGACTGTTGCTCCGGGTGTTATGCTGTATCAGACTGCAAATGCCCGTGATTTGAGTAAACCCGTCAGTTCAAAAGTCCGCTGGGGTATGTTAATCGATACCACTAAAGATGTTGACTGGAACAAATGTGTTGAAGCCTGTGTTAAAGAACATGGTCTGGATAATGAAGAACATTCCAGAGCGGATCAGAGAACACAGTATATCCGGGTGGTTGATGTTAAAAATAAAACCACCGGCTATAGCATGTCATTACCGGTAATGTGCCAGCATTGTGAAAAACCACCTTGCGTAGATGTCTGTCCAACAGGGGCATCCATGAAACGTGAAGATGGTATTGTACTGGTTGACAGACACCGCTGTATTGGTTGTCGTTATTGTATGATGGCCTGTCCTTATAAGGCTCGTTCCTTTGTTCATGAAATACTGACTGATCAGAAAACAACGACCCCGCGTGGTAAGGGTTGTGTCGAATCCTGCAATATGTGTGTGAATCGTGTTGATAACGGCCAGTTGCCTGCTTGTGTGGAAGTCAGCGAAGGCGCTATTGTTTTTGGGGATCTAAATGATCCTGAAAGTGATATTTCCAAATTACTTGCCAAACATGGCGGTAAGCAGATTCGTGCAGACTTGAAACTGAACCCAGGTGTTCAGTATCAAGGCATATAACTTGTTTTTTAATAAGTATTAATTTACTTGGTGTAACGAGACTACAAAATGAAAAAATTACACTTTCTAGAAGTTGAAGGGAATACCAAAGGTTTTTATACCTTCCTGGGAATTTTTGGTTTGATTTCCCTGATTGGCGTACTTGCTGCCTATTATATGGAACACCACGGACACTATGTTACTGGAATGAGTAATCAGGTTGTCTGGGGCACACCGCATGTATTTGCAATTTTCCTGATTGTTGCGGCCTCTGGAGCACTTAATGTGGCTTCTATATCATCAGTCTTTGCCAAAACGGCTTATAAACCGCTGGCTCGTTTATCAGGTATGCTGGCTATGGCTCTTCTGGCTGGTGGCCTGGTGGTACTGCTGCTGGATCTGGGGCGTCCTGATCGCCTGATAGTCGCTTTGACCAAGTTTAACTTTGTGTCTA
The DNA here is from genome assembly GCA_048563625.1 of Gammaproteobacteria bacterium. GTDB lineage: Bacteria > Pseudomonadota > Gammaproteobacteria > GRL18 > GRL18 > JANELJ01. The sequence goes on from JBHNNM010000005.1 coordinate 18,956, forward strand.
TCTTTACCTGGAATATTTTACTCTATACCGGTTTTATGGGTATAGTGGCAATTTACTTATGGACCATGATGGACAGACCTTATAAGAATATGACCAAAAAAGCAGGTATGCTTGCTTTTATCTGGCGTCTAATCCTGACCACTGGTACCGGTTCTATCTTTGGCTTCCTGATTTCCCGTGAAGCGTATGATTCGGCTTTACTGGCGCCAATGTTCATTATTATGTCTTTTTCATTCGGTCTGGCTTTCTTTATGCTGGTGTTAATGGCCTCCTATAAATATACTGACCGTCCACTTGGTGACTATGTTATCAACCGCCTGAAAAACCTGTTGGGTGTGTTTGTTGCCGCAGTTCTGTATTTTGTTATTGTTTATCATATTACCAACCTGTATTCTGCGGATCACCGCGGTGTTTCCATTTTTGTTCTATCCGCTGGTGGTATATACACCTTCCTGTTCTGGGTCGTTCAAATTGCTCTGGGTTCTGTATTACCTTTATTCCTGTTATACGGTCCTACGGGCAAAAACCGTACTATGATTGGTATTGCCTCCCTGCTTATTATTTTAGGCGCACTGGCCCAGTTATATATTATTATTATCGGCGGGCAGGCTTATCCAATGGTGATGTTCCCCGGTATGGAAGTCAGTTCCTCCTTTTATGATGGAGTAGTGGCCTCTTATGCGCCATCTCTGCCAGAAGTTCTGCTGGGTCTTGGTGGTGTTGGTGTGACCTTATTGCTGGTCACTATCGCAGTGGTTGCACTGAAATTCCTGCCAGCCAGTCTTGCTGACGAAGTAGTAGACCCTCATGCAAAATAAATTTTAAATTTATCTCTTGAACAAAAAAGCCGGTTTTAAACCGGCTTTTTTATTTCAGGGATATTAATTTCAAGTTTATAAGAAATTTTTTCTAAGCTTCAGGTATCAGCCCACATTTGTACCAGTTTAATATAGGTAACATCCACACCCTGTGTTTCATCAGCCTGGGGGGTTTCTCTCAATAGTTTTTCCCGCGCCTGCCATAGCTCGTAAAGCACCTCCCGTTTATTGGCATCCTGGATCATGCTCTGGGCCCAGGTGACACATACCAGGCGTTCACCAGCGGTCACCTCATCCACATAATGCCAGCTGGTTGAAGGGTAGACAATGGCACTGCCGGCTTTTAAGCGGGCACGATGTTCCCCATACTTGGTGACAATAACCAGATCACCACCTTCGTATTTTGACGGATCATTTAAAAAAATAGTTGTAGAGACATCGGTCCGGTACATATTGGGCATCTGACCCATAATCGGGTTGTCAATATGTCCACCATAGCCCATGCCTTTTCGATACCGGGCAAGAAACGGGGCTCCGATTTTTTTCATCATTACCGCGGCTTTATAAGTTTCGTTATTAATCAGGCTACCCATCAGAATATTATTGAGTGACTGCATCTGAGGTGAACCATCCTGAACCAGTTCCTCATTGTTTTTTACCTGCTGTGCCACGTCTCCAGCTGATATTTTACCGTCCACAAAATTGGCTTTTTTTAACACCGACTGTATGGATTTAAGTTGTTGTGGATTAATAACGTCAGGGATCTCAAGTAACATGACTAACTCCATTGTGATAAATTTTATTACTTGAAGTTTACGAGATTATCCCCATATAGACTATACATTTTTTATTTATTCTTGATATGAGGCAACTATGATAAGGGTTTTAAATGTCGTTATTGACGGTAATATGTATTCAGTCAATGTGGAAGAGGAAATACTGACGTCAGCAACTGATCTGTTCGATAAAATGGATCAGGATATGAGCAAGGGCTGGACACTGGGACGTGATTTTGTTGAAAATCCCAATATCACAGAACGTTGCCAGATTGTCGGTGATAAATTACTAACCGGCATAGAAGATGAGAATGAACAGATGAAATCCATGATGGCGGGGTATATTCTTTCCCGGGTTCCCAATATTATGACACTTTATATTGATAACACCGGAGAAATTCAGGAAACTCAGATTGAACTGGCACCTCAGTAAAATGCTTAATCACAGTACAGGATAAGAAAAAATGCGCATAAAATCCAAATGGGGTAAAAATAAAAAAGAACGCAGTGTTGAAGACAATGCCAGCGCAGCGGCCTTTATTGCCTGGAAAGTTGCCCAGGATGCCTTGCTTAATCTAGAGAATGAAGACTATCAGACTGATACCCTCAAGCAGAGAATGGATGTGGTGGTAGAATTTGTTATCTATCTTGCACACCTGGCTGATCGTATTACTTATGAACAAATGACCTCTGAAGAACGGGAAGCCTTTGTGGTTTCTATGGTTAAACATTTAGCACGTAATGTACAGTCCAGTATGGAAGATATTGAAGGTATAAAAGACTATAAGGAAGATTTTATTAACCTGGTTAATGAAAGAATGTCTGACTACGCTGAAATGCCTTTCGATGATGGTGAACCCAGCTTTACCATGCGCCGTTACCTGGGCACACGGGTACAGGAAGTTATGGGTGAACGACATAATAAATGGATCGAAACCCAGGTATTGGAAATCAATGCTCCGGAAGCGGCCAAGCACCTTAAAAAAGCCATTAACGATTTATACAAACCCGCTTTTTAATATCCCACACCTTTGTAAATAGACTAAATATTACTTGATTGTTTTTCTTGATAGGTTAATATAAAGACCTTGCCTAAAAAAGGGCTAACGCTCTATGAAATAGTTTTTCTGGAGCTAACGTTACTATTACAATAAAATATCAGGATTAACGTTTTGACATTAAGTCCTCTTTATTATCAGGAAATCCGTGAACATCATTTATTTAAAGAGCTGTCGGATGATTGTTTTGAGCACGTAATTCAAAATGCAGGGATTCTGTTTTTAAAGAAAAATGAACTCTTATACGAATGTGGTTTAAAAGCCCGACAGTTCTTTCTTATCCATTCCGGGCAAATCGCCTTATTTCAGATGTCTCTGGACGGTAACGAAAAAATTATTAATCTGTATGATTCGGCTCAGGTGTTTGCAGAAGATATTATGTTCAGTGATGAAAAGTGCTATCCAATTTGTGGCCCGAGCCTGCACCGATACTACGCTGTTTTATTTTGATGCTCAGCACTTTCGCAGGCAGTTGTATGACTATCTTGGTCTGTGTTTTTCTATTATGTCCGATCTGAGTTCCCGGCTGCATGAACAGACACAGGAAATAGTTGAGCTGTCTATTTATGATGCCCAGTACCGTCTGGTCAGTTATTTACTTAAGAAAGCCTGTAAGGGGGATTTACAATCCTGCCGGCCAGTTATTGTACTGGCGACCACCAAAACGTTGCTGGCTTCCAGACTGTCATTTACACCGGAAACGTTTTCCAGAATACTGTCAAGATTAAAAAAGCAGGGACTGATCTCTATTGATGAGTCTGTGATAACTCTGAATGAACCGGAACTGCTGAAACAGCTTATTGGTTATAATGAATGCTCTGTTTCGAACACAAAACAGATGGCTTCTGTAGTTTGATTTTTTTAGCTTAAAGCCTGAGGGGCAAACTTAGATAACTGTATAAAAAGGATAACTGTGTATAAAAAGCGTATAAAAAATACATAAAAAACCGGCCAGTAAGAGCCGGTTTTTTGGTGCTATAAATAAGTTTTATACCTGCAGGTATAAAACTTATTTATAAGGAAATATTATTTCCAGTCAGCGTAGCCTTCCATATTCTTTTCCAGGCCGTCTTCATAGCCAGCACTATAGGCTTCGGTAACACGTTGTTCTTCACGTTCTGGGTTACATACATAACCACCTTGCCAACCCTGGATATACTCCGGGTTTACACCTTCAGATTCCATTTTTACAGTAAAATCATGATATTCTTGGTTCATAGGTTTTTCCTTTACGTTTCCAGTCAGTTAAATCGTATGAGCATATAAGCGGACTGTGACAAAATAATAATTTGCTTATATTAAATGATCTTTATATAAATTTCCAGTAATACCCTGAAAATTTCTAATAGCATTTGCTATTGTTTGTGACTACCTGGC
>JBHNNM010000005.1:23084-27287 GCA_048563625.1 Gammaproteobacteria bacterium
AAGATATGATGGATCTGGACAGCGGCCTTAAAGCCCTGGAAGACAAGCACTTTACCCGTGCTGTACAATTACTATCCCCCCTGGCGGAAAAAGGGGTGCCTGAAGCCCAGCACCGTATGGCTGTCATGTACCAGAATGGGCTGTGTGTCCATCGTAATGAAACGGCTGCAGCCCTGTGGATGAAGATGGCAGCAGATGGCGGTTATGAACTGGCCTGGCATGGTATGGGTTTTATGTATATGGAAGGTGAAGGCGTTGATAAAAATGCTGAAGAAGCTGTTAAATGGTTTAAAAAAGGCATTGAAGCCGGACTGATTGGTTCCATGACCACCCTGGCCATGATGTATAAGGAAGGTAATGGTGTAGAGCAGGATCTGGAAGAAGCCGAGCGGCTGATGAAACAGGCCGGTTTTTAAATAAAAGAATATGATAGTGAGAATTAAATGAGAGCGTCACAACTATTTACCGTCCTGGATCAGGAATTTGAAGGCACCAAAACCGGCCACCATACCCCGGTCATGATCTGGGGGCCGCCGGGCGTGGGTAAATCCCAGCTTGTCAGCCAGGTTGCCAAAAAGCATGATCGTACCCTGATTGACATTCGTCTGTCCCAGATGGAACCCAGTGATTTACGGGGTATTCCGTTTAAGGATGGCGATAAAGTGGAGTGGGCGGTACCTTCTATGCTGCCGGATGCTCAAAAACACGGTGCAGAAGGTATTCTGTTTCTGGATGAAATCACCTCTGCTCCGCCCAGTGTATCTGCCGCAGCTTATCAGCTTATTCTGGATCGCCGTCTGGGGGATTATCAGATCCCTGATGGCTGGGCAATTTTTGCAGCCGGTAACCGCCAGGGGGATCGCGGGGTCACCTATAGTATGCCGGCGCCGCTGGCTAACCGTTTTTCCCACTATGACTTTGATATTAATCTGGATGACTGGGTACACTGGGCTTACCAGACCGGTATTGATGAGCGGGTTATTGCCTTTCTGCGTTTTTGTCCGGATCTGTTATTTGATTTTGATCCGCCCCATAACCCGGTGGCTTTCCCCTCCCCCCGTACCTGGGAGTTTGTGCATAAGGCGCTGAACAAGTTTATGGATCACCCGGAACTGTTCCTGGGGGCTCTGCAGTCCTGTGTCGGTCCGGCGGCCGGTATTGAGCTTAATGCCTTTATTGCCAATCTGGATGAAATGCCGGATCTGGATGCCATCATTAATGGCGAGGATGTACCCACCCCTTCAGAAATCGATCTGCAGTATGCCGTGGCCTCCGCCCTGGTAGGACGTGCCATTTGGGCTAAAGGTACAGAAGAAGCGAATAAAACCTATACCAATATCCTGAAATACGCTTCCAGTTTCCGTCAGAAAGAAATGGGTGTCATGCTGGTTTCTGATATGCACCGGGCCATTGGTGATGAACTTTTCAGTGTCGAAGAATTTGCTAACTGGGCTGATGCCATAGCCGATATTATGTTGTATGGATGAAGCAATAAGCAATAAACTTAGTGCTGCGCGCACTAAACTGATCCTGGATAAACCTTTTCTGGGTGCTCTGGTGTTGCGTCTGCCGATTGTCGAAGCCGATCCGTCTTGGTGCAAAACTACTGATACGGATATGAAAAAGCTTTATGTCAATCCTGAGTACTTTGATCAGTTAACCACAGAAGAAGCACAGTTTGCCCTGGCTCATGAAGCTCTGCACTGCGCCTTGTCACATTTTTCCCGTCGTCAGCACAGAGTTAAAATGCGCTGGGATATGGCCTGTGATTATGCCATTAACCCTATCCTGATTGAAGACGGCCTCAAGCCGCCTCCGCATATTCATTACCTGCGTGAGTTTGCCGGTATGACGGCAGAAGAGATTTATCCGTTGTTAATGGATAATAAAAATGATGCTGACAGTGAGCTGGGTCAGAATAATGAAGCCGGTGACAAGGAAAGCGGAGAGCAGTCTGATCACGGTGATGCCAAAGACACGGAAACCCAGAAGCTGAACAGCCAGCAGCAGGATGATGGCAGAGAGGGTAAGGGACAGACTTCGGAAGAAGGTAAACAATCTGAGCAGGGCAGTGGTGATGATATTCAGAAAGAACCGCCGCCGACACCCAAAAATGATGAAATACAGAGTCTGACGGCCCAATGGCAGCAGCGACTGGCCGGTGCCGCTCAGCAGGCGCTGCAGGCCGGTAAGCTGAGCCAGTCCATGGCTCGTCTGGTGGATCACCTGTTACAGCCGCAACTGCCTTGGCGTATGCTGCTGGCACGTTATATGAGTGCTACTGCCAGAGAAGATTACAGCTATACCCGGCCTTCCAACCGTCGGGGTGAACCGGCTATTTATCCGCGTCTGCGCAGTCATATGGTGGATATTGTGGTGGCCCTGGATATCAGTGGCTCTATTGCCACCAAAGAAATTAAGGAGTTTCTGGCGGAAGTGGATCAGATTAAAGCCCAGGTGCGGGCCCGTATTGCCCTGCATGCCTGTGATACCGAAGTCAGTGCTGAGGGACCCTGGGAATATGAACCCTGGGATGAGCTAAAACTGCCCATACAGTTTCAGGACGGCGGCGGTACCCGTTTTACGCCGGTGTTTGACTGGGTTGAAAATCAGGAGAAACGCCCCGATTTGTTAGTGTACTTTACCGATGCAGAAGGCGAATTTCCGGAACAGGAGCCGCAGTACCCGGTACTCTGGCTGGTAAAAGGCAAAGCCCCCGTACCCTGGGGACAACGGATCCAGTTAAATTAATATAAAGAACACTATGGCATTATCCAACGAAGACAGTTTAAGATTAAATGTATTACTGGCCCAGGATGTTCATGCAATCCGCATTGATGAAGGCAAGCTGGTGCTTTATGCCCTGACTCAAAAAGGTGAAGCTAAAATTCAGCTTAATCCAAATACCCGCAACCATAAATACATTAAGGAAGTTAAAGACTTTCTATCTACCAAAGCGCTGGGTGTATCGGGCGGTTTTCCTATGTTCCTGTCCCGCTGGAACCGGATGGGCGATGTACAGAGTAATCGTCTGGATAAACTTTTATTGCTGGGTGAAGAAGAAGCCGTAACGGCAGTCGTTAATAACCGGGATTTAACTGCCGATCTGGCAAAAAGTGCCTGGTGGGCCGTACAGTCTTCAGAAAATGCCCGCAGTATGCTGGCCAATAAAGCGGTAGCGGAAGGTGAAATTGGCAAGGAACTGGCTAGGTTTCTGATTGAATTTCTGCCCTTTGAGGAAGAACCGCTGGATATGATGACTTCTGCACGTCTGGTGCTGCAGGAAGGGTTGATTTCAGAAGAGGATGTACTGAGTCTGTGGCGCAAGGCCAAAAGTAAAAATACCCTGTATGTAGGCTTTCTGGATGTCCTCCCTGACAATCTGCCGGAACCCGTTGCTGAACATCCTCGTTATGAAGAAGTTAAGCAGACATTATCTGAGCAGCTTAAAGCGGCAAATCCCTATGCTGAGGTATTATGCAAGCTGCTCAGTTCACAGGGACAGACCTTTGCAAAAACCGCCGATGCCTCTTTTAAGCGTCCGCCTAACTATGATGTAGTTGGTGCTTTAATTGAGGCTATTCGGCGTTATCTGTTTATTAAGCAGCCGGAAGCCGGTCAGAATCAGCAGCACCATGAACAGGGGCTGGATTTAAACGGTGAGATCCAGACCGATATTAACAAAATAGTGGAGCTGGCAGACAATATTGCCAATGAAAGTAATGGTATCTGCTGCAGTGATGAATTAAAAGCTGTAAGGGAGGTGATTCCGGACTTTGCCGACCATCTCCAGGTCATTGTCTTTTTAGGCAGAACCACCCAGACCGTACTGGCACCCACTATTGCCAAAAGCACCGCTGTGGGTTCATTAATGCGTAAAAAACTGAAACCGGTTTTTGATCCCATACAGATGAACCTGAGAATATTAAGCAGTTAAATAACAAATTAGTGTCCATTCAGAAATTGCTTTGTTTTTAGTCCCCCTTTTTCAAAGGGGGATATAGGGGGTTTAAGTTCTTGATTTGCAACCCCCTCAATCCCCCTTCTAAAGAACTGTATCTTGGTCACATCTTTTTACCAAGCAGTGGGAACTTATTCGGATTTCATGGATCAGATATCAAAACCTTACAGGAAATTGATATCATGAGTAAAGTATTAAATGGAGAAGAATGGGCTAATCAAGTATTTGGAGAGGCTGAACTT
>JBHNNM010000006.1:0-25424 GCA_048563625.1 Gammaproteobacteria bacterium
CAAAGGGGACAAAGGGGGTTGGCCTTTCGTTTTACAACTTAAGAGCCAACCACCTCAGCCCCTCTTCTAAAGAAGGGGGGGAGCAGGATTAATTCGCTTTACTGATAACTTCTACCAACTGCCAAGACTTGGTCTTGGACATTGGACGACATTCAGTAATGGTTACCGTATCACCAATTCCGCACTCATTGTTTTCATCATGAGCATGCAGTTTGGTTGAACGCTTTATATACTTACCATAAAGCGGATGCTTAACTTTACGTTCAATCAGCACAGTTATGGTTTTGTCCATCTTGTTGCTCAGAACCTTACCGCTAACTGTTCTTATTTTGTTTTCTTCACTCATTACGGATACCTGTTACTTTGCATTTAAAACGGTTTTAACGCGGGCAATATTGCGTCGAACCATTTTAAAAAGGTGAGGTTTAACCGTCTGGCCAGAACCCTGGCTCATTCTCAGGTTAAACTGTTCTTTACGTAATTCATGCAGAGTACTGGTCAGCTCTTCAACTGACTTGTCCCGCAAGTCACTTGCTTTTAATCTGTTTTCACTGCTCATTTACATCACCGTACGCTTAACAAAAGTTGTGGAGCAAGGTAATTTTGCAGCTGCAAGCTTGAACGCTTCACGCGCCAGTTCTTCAGATACACCTTCCATTTCGTAAAGCATTGAACCTGGCTGGACCTGTGCGACCCAATATTCCACGTTACCTTTACCTTTACCTTGTCTGACTTCCAGTGGCTTTTTAGAAATTGGCTTGTCTGGAAAAACACGTATCCAGATTTTACCACCACGTTTAATATGACGAGTCATGGCACGACGTGCAGATTCAATCTGACGGGCTGTCAGACGACCGCGAGAGGTCGACTTGAGGCCGTATTCGCCAAAACTCACTTTGTTTCCGGTCAGAGCCAGACCGCGGTTACGGCCTTTCATCTGCTTACGGAATTTTGTTCTTTTAGGTTGAAGCATTGTCTTTACCTATCTTTATTGTTCCTGATAAGTCCGTTCTGTATTACTTGGACTCGGATGATTTCCTGGAAAGTAATTTTTCCTTCATCACAGTCTCTGTATCCAGAACTTCACCTTTGAATATCCATACCTTGACACCAATAATACCGTAGGTGGTATTGGCTTCGGCTGTGCCGTAATCAACGTCTGCACGTAAAGTATGCAGAGGTACACGACCTTCACGATACCATTCAGCACGGGCAATTTCTGCACCGTTTAAACGACCGGAAACATTGATTTTGATCCCTTCAGCACCTAAACGCATGGCGTTGGTGACTGAACGTTTCATCGCACGACGGAACATGATACGACGTTCCAGCTGCTGAGCTACACCTTGTGCAACCAGAGTGGCATCCAGTTCAGGCTTACGAACTTCTTCGATATTGATATGTACAGAAATGCCCATCATGGCGGATACTTCCTGCTTCAGTTTTTCAATATCTTCACCTTTTTTACCAATCACGATACCTGGACGGGCAGTGTGAATGGTAATTCTTGCATTATGCGCTGGGCGATCAATCTGAATACGACTGACGGAAGCATGAGCCAGTTTCTTTTCAAGAAAGGATCTTACTTCAATGTCTTTATTCAGGAAATCGGCATAGTCTGAAGAATTGGCATACCATTTAGATGTCCAATCCTTAATAATTCCTAGGCGAATCCCAATTGGGTGTACTTTCTGTCCCATTATTCTGCTCCGCTATTATTTATCACTGACTTTCACGACAACGTGACTGGTGCGTTTTAAAATTCTATTACCACGGCCTTTGGCACGGGAGCGCATACGCTTGTAGGTCGGCCCTTCGTCAACGAAGATAGTTGAGACTTTTAATTCATCAATATCTGCGCCTTCATTGTGCTCGGCATTGGCAATAGCTGATTCAAGCACCTTCTTGATAATAACAGCAGCTTTTTTAGGGCTGTATGCTAATAGATCGAGTGCTGCTTCTACTGGCTTGTTGCGGATCTGATCGGCTACCAGGCGCATCTTTTGAGCAGAAATCATAGCATTTCTTAACTTTGCTGAAACTTCCATTTTGATTACCTTGCCTTCTTATCTGCAACGTGGCCTCTATAGGTTCTGGTAGGAACCATTTCACCTAATTTGTGACCAACCATGTTTTCATTGATTAATACAGGTACGTGCTGGCGACCATTGTGTACTGCGATGGTTAAACCCACCATCTCAGGCATAACCATTGAACGGCGAGACCAGGTTTTAACTGGCTTGCGGTCATTGGTTTCAACGGCTTTAAGCACCTTTTTCATTAAGTGACCATCTATAAATGGTCCTTTTTTAATTGAACGTGGCACTATTAATACTCCTCAATAACGATTATTTCTTATTACGACGACGTACAATAAACTTATCAGTACGTTTATTACTACGAGTCTTATAACCCTTAGTAGGAGTACCCCATGGAGATACCGGATGACGGCCTCCTGATGTACGACCTTCACCACCACCATGCGGGTGATCAACCGGGTTCATAGCTACACCGCGAACAGTTGGACGAATACCTCTCCAGCGAGTGGCACCAGCCTTACCTAATTTACGCAGACCATGTTCAGAGTTACTGACTTCACCAATTGTTGCTTTACAGTCAACATGAATCTTGCGCATTTCACCAGAGCGTAAACGCAGGGTGACATAAGCACCTTCACGGGCAACCAGCTGTGCTGAAGTACCGGCACTGCGCGCAATCTGCGCACCCTTGCCTGGTTTTATCTCAATACAGTGAATGGATGTACCGACCGGGATGTCACGCAACTGCATGGCATTGCCTGGTTTAATGTCAGATTCTGCTCCAGAAAGAATGGGAGTACCTGCTGATACACCTTTAGGTGCAATAATATAACGGCGTTCACCATCGGCATATAAGACCAGTGCCAGGTGAGCCGTTCTGTTTGGATCGTATTCCAGACGTTCAACTTTGCCCGGGATACCATCTTTATTACGTTTAAAATCCACAACACGGTAATGCTGCTTGTGACCACCACCAATATGACGCGTCGTGATCCGGCCATTGTTGTTACGGCCACCGGATTTTGATTTCTTCTGCAGCAGAGGTGCGTAACCTGAGCCTTTATGTAGCTCATCATTCTTGACGCGGACTACAAAACGACGCCCTGCTGAAGTTGGTTTGCTTTTAATTACAGCCATCTTTGTTACCTCAACTTTAGCCCGGCTATTCGCCCGACATCATCTCTATGGTTGAACCCTCTGCTAAGGTAACGTACGCTTTTTTCCAGTCTTTACGACGACCGGTCATACGGCCAAAACGCTTAACTTTACCTTTTGCAACACTTGTCTGTACTTTTTTAACTTTTACGTCAAAAGCACTTTCCACCGCTTTTTTAATTTCCGGCTTTTTAGCATCAATGGCTACTTTGAATACGTATTGGTTATTGTATTCGGCATTTAATGCACTTTTTTCAGAAATATGCGACGCAATTAATACGTTGAAGATACGTTCCTGGTTCATTTGAGCATCTCCTCAACTTTTTTGACTGCATCTTCAGTCATAATTACTTTTTCATAACGCACCAGATTGACCGGATTAATGTGTCGGGCATCGCTGTACTCAATATTAATCAGGTTGCGTGAAGACAGATAGATATTTTGATCAAAGTCTCCAGTCACAATCAGGGCATTGTCTGAACCCAGATTTTTCAGAGTTGCTGCCAACTCCTTAGTCTTTGGTCCTGCCATTTTTAAATCGGATAATACGATCAGGCGATCCTGACGAACCAGTTCAGAGACAATGGCGGCCATTGCACTGCGGTACATCTTACGGTTAACCTTTTGTGAAAAATCATGATTTTTAGCAGCGAAAGTGGTACCACCACTACGCCATATCGGGCTGCGAATAGTACCAGAACGAGCACGACCGGTACCCTTCTGACGCCATGGCTTCGCGCCACCACCGCTTACAGCGGAACGATTTTTCTGAGCTTTGGTGCCAGCACGGCCGCCTGCTAAATAAGCAGTAACCACCTGATGAACCAGTGCTTCATTGAAATCTTTATTGAATGCAGTTTCAGATACTTCTACCGTCTTTTTAGAGGCATTACCTGAAGCTGTTGTTAAATTCAGTTCCATTTAATTATCCTCTATGCTTTAACTGCTGGCTTAACGATAACATCTGCATTTTTAGAACCCGGAACACCACCGCGAACCAGTAACAGATTGTTGTCAGCGTCAACACGAACGACTTCAAGGTTCTGTACAGTACATTTGGCTGCACCCATGTGTCCGGACATTTTCTTCCCCTTGAATACACGGCCTGGGGTCTGGTTCTGACCAATAGAACCATTAGAACGGTGAGAGATTGAGTTACCGTGAGTCATATCCTGACGATGGAAATTATGACGCTTGATACCACCCTGAAAACCCTTACCAATTGAAGTACCGGTAACATCAACAATCTGACCGGCTTCAAACAGATCCGCTTTAATTTCAGAACCTGGGGTTAATTCAGTGGTTTCATCATCAGCTAAACGAAATTCGACGGTTTTACGACCGACTTCAACACCTGCCTTGGCAAAATGACCTGCAGCAGCTTTGTTGACACGGTTGGCACGACGATTTCCTACAGTAACCTGAATTGCATTGTAGCCGTCAGTATCACAGGTTTTAACCTGAGTAACACGGTTCGGCTCCATTTCAATGACTGTAACAGGGATGGATTCACCCTGCTCCGTAAAGATCCGGGTCATCCCGACTTTACGGCCTACTAGACCTAAACTCATTTTAATTTCCTCTGCAATTTGCTGTATAGAGTATTTTTTATCTTTCTGAAATACAAAAAATAACCCTGCAGTCTGCTCTGCTTTTTAATCACTTTAAAAAACCGCAAATCGCATCGTAATCATACTGTCCACACTGATACTATCAGCCGGCAGTATTAAATATCTTTGTAATTATCAGAAAGCTTCCAACTCTTTTAACAAAAGCAATCTGGGCGCTGACTTCGGTTGATCAGCACTCGCATTTAAAAAAACGTTTACTTAATCCATTTAATTCAAAACGAAACTCCCCAAAACAGGGAGCCGGATAAAGTCAAAAATATAATAAATCGTATATTTTTACGGCAATCAGGCTATTTTAAGCCTGTTTTCACATTTTATACGTTTAAGTTGTAACCCAGCTACCCGAAGTAGCTGGGTAAAATTATAAGAGGCGGTATTTTAGTTCAATTTAATCTGAACATCAACACCTGCAGCAAGATCAAGCTTCATTAATGCATCAACCGTCTTGTCAGATGGCTTAACAATGTCCATCATACGCTTGTAGGTACGCAGTTCATACTGGTCACGGGCATCTTTATTTACATGAGGAGAAGTCAGAACATTAAAACGTTCTTTACGGGTAGGCAGAGGGATTGGCCCCTTAACCATAGCACCGGTACGCTTGGCAGTTTCAACAATTTCCTTAGCACTGATGTCAATCAGACGATAGTCAAATGCTTTTAAATGAATGCGGATTGTTTGATCTTCAGTTGACATATATGTGTCCTGTTTAATTTGTTTACAAATACGCCTCCCTTTTTTCAAAGGGGGCAAGGGGGATTAAAAGCCAACCCCCTCAATCCCCCTTCTAAAGAAGGGGGAAGTGTGTAGAGGCGATAATTCCCCTTTAAAAAAGGGGAAGTAAGAACGATTATTTATTCAATAATCTTGGCTACAACACCCGCACCCACAGTACGGCCACCTTCACGAATCGCAAAGCGTAAGCCTTCTTCCATCGCAATAGGAGCAATCAGGGTAACAACCATCTGGACGTTATCACCTGGCATAACCATTTCTACGCCTTCTGGTAATTCACAGGCGCCGGTAACATCAGTGGTACGGAAGTAGAACTGTGGACGATAGCCTTTGAAAAATGGAGTGTGACGACCGCCTTCCTCTTTGCTCAGTACATAGACTTCAGCTTCAAAGATGGTGTGTGGCGTAATGGAACCGGGCTTGGCCAGTACCTGACCACGTTCAACTTCTTCACGCTTTATACCACGCAGAAGGACACCTACGTTATCACCCGCCTGACCCTGGTCAAGCAGTTTACGGAACATTTCTACACCGGTACAGGTGGTCGTCTGAGTTTCCTTGATACCGATAATTTCGATTTCTTCACCAACCTTGATGATACCACGTTCGATACGACCGGTTACTACGGTACCACGACCGGAAATGGAGAATACGTCTTCTACTGGCATCAGGAAGTCACCGTCTACCGCACGCTCTGGCTCAGGGATGTATTCATCCATAGCATCAACCAGTTTGTAGATAGAAGGTACACCGATGTCGCTCTGGTCGCCTTCCAGCGCCTTCAGGGCAGAACCGATAATAATTGGAGTGTCATCACCTGGGAAGTCGTAGGTATCCAGCAGTTCGCGGATTTCCATTTCGACCAGTTCCAGCAGTTCTTCGTCGTCAACCATGTCCGCTTTGTTCATGTAAACGAGAATATAAGGAACACCAACCTGACGGGATAATAAGATGTGCTCACGTGTCTGAGGCATTGGGCCGTCTGCAGCACTTACAACCAGAATTGCGCCGTCCATCTGGGCAGCACCGGTGATCATGTTTTTAACATAGTCAGCGTGTCCGGGGCAGTCTACGTGTGCGTAGTGACGAGTGTCGGATTCGTATTCTACGTGAGAAGTCGCAATGGTAATACCACGTGCTTTTTCTTCCGGGGCAGAGTCAATCTGATCAAAAGCTCTGGCTTCACCGCCGTGCTTTTCGGCCATACACTTGGTCATGGCTGCGGTTAATGTGGTTTTACCATGGTCAACGTGGCCAATTGTACCAACGTTCACATGTGGTTTCGTACGTTCGAATTTTTCTTTAGACATGGTTTTATCCTGGACTTTCTATTAATTAATTATTTTTACACTATTTTGTTAAAAACATTTTCACCGAATTGTTTACAAACCCGGATCTGAGGCGGTTTAACACAACCGTCCGGGGATGCTTGTAACATTTGCCGCATCTTATACCATATATTCAGGCAGAAGACACGAAAAATTTGTTTTTTTTGGGTTCTTTTTATTAAGTCGCGTTAGTTACCCATGCTTCTTAACAATCGTTTCCACTACACTGGCCGGGGCTTCAGAATATTTACTGAACTCCATGGAGTAGCTGGCACGACCCTGAGTCGCAGAGCGCAGATCCGTGGCATAGCCGAACATTTCCGACAGTGGTACATCGGCATGAATGATCTTACCGGCCGGACCGTCTTCCATCCCCTCTACAATACCGCGACGACGCTTTAGGTCGCCCATAACATCGCCCATATAATCTTCCGGGGTGACCACTTCGACTTTCATCATCGGTTCCAGAAGCACTGGGTCGGCCATTTTAGCGCCTTCACGCAGGGCGTAGGAACCGGCAATTTTAAAGGCCATCTCATTAGAGTCAACATCGTGGTAGGAACCGTCAAACAGGGTTGCCTTAATATCCACCAGCGGGAATCCGGCAATAACTCCATTCTGCATCTGTTCCTGGATGCCTTTATCTACCGCACCGATATATTCCTTGGGTACGGTACCGCCGACAATCTCGTTAACAAACTCATATCCTTCCTGCGGTTCCAGACGTAACCAGACATGACCGTACTGGCCGCGTCCACCAGATTGGCGAATAAACTTGCTTTCTGCTTCCACTTTTTTACGGATGGTTTCCCGATAGGCCACCTGCGGGGCACCGACATTGGCTTCTACGCCAAATTCCCGCTGCATGCGGTCAACAATAATGTCCAGATGCAGCTCACCCATTCCGGAAATAATGGTCTGCCCCGATTCCTCATCGGTTTTAACCCGAAAGGAGGGATCTTCATGAGCCAGTTTACCCAGAGCAATACCCATTTTTTCCTGATCAGCCTGAGTTCTCGGTTCAACGGCTACCGAAATAACCGGCTCCGGAAACTCCATACGCTCCAGAACAATAATATTGTTCGGATCACATAAGGTATCACCGGTGGTGACATCTTTCAGACCCACTGCCGCCGCAATGTCTCCTGCTCGCACTTCCTTGATCTCCTCACGGTGATTGGAATGCATTTGCAGAATACGGCCAATCCGTTCTTTTTTACCTTTTACCGAGTTATACAGACTGTCACCGGATTTCAGTATCCCGGAATACACCCTGAAAAAGGTTAAGGTACCAACAAAAGGATCGGTAGCAATTTTAAAGGCCAGAGCGGCAAAAGGGTCATCATCAGAGGCATGACGTTCCGCTTCTGTTTCATTCTTGTCATCCAGAACACCGGTAATGGCCTTAACTTCTGTCGGTGAAGGCAGATAATGCACAATGGCATCGAGCATGGCCTGTACACCAATATTCTTAAAGGCACTGCCGCAACAGACAGGCACAATTTCAGTCTTCAGACAACGTTCACGAATGCCCTGGTGGATTTCTTCTTCTGAAAGCTGCTCGCCTTCAAGGTACTTGTCCATCAGCTCTTCATTAGCTTCTGCCGCTGATTCAAGCAAGTTTTCACGCCATTCTTCACACAGTTCAACAATGTTTTCGGGGATATCCCGTTCTTCATAGTTGATCCCCATATTTTCTTTTTCCCAGTAGATGGCTTTCATTTTCACCAGATCGACCAGGCCTTCCAGGTTCTCTTCTGCACCAATGGGTAATTGTATTGGTACCGGCGTTGAACCCAGACGGGTTTTAATCTGTTCTACTACACGCAGAAAATCAGCTCCGGAACGGTCCATTTTATTGACAAAGGCCATTCGGGGAACTTCATATTTATTAGCCTGACGCCAGACGGTTTCTGACTGAGGCTCCACACCGCCTACGGCGCAGAAAACTGCTACCGCACCATCCAGTACCCGCAGAGAACGTTCCACCTCAATGGTGAAATCCACGTGTCCGGGCGTATCAATAATATTAATGCGATGTGCTTCAAACTGGTTATCCATTCCTTTCCAGAAACAGGTTGTGGCAGCCGAGGTAATGGTAATTCCCCGTTCCTGCTCCTGCTCCATCCAGTCCATGGTCGCGGCACCATCATGTACTTCACCGATTTTGTGAGACACACCGGTGTAGTACAGAATACGTTCTGTAGTTGTCGTTTTACCAGCATCAATGTGAGCCATAATGCCTACATTGCGATAGCGAGTAATCGGAGTTTTACGTGCCACGGGATAAACCTCTTAGGATTTATTAAATATTTAAAGGCAGGGGATTAAGGAATTTTCTTTCCCCTCACCCTGACCCTCTCCCTGGGGGAGAGGGTAACTAAAGTAAAAAGGGCGAAACTTCTTTATATGAAGTGTCGCCCTGCTTTTATCCCCTGCCAGCTAACCTGGAAAGGGATAAGTTTTATTTTACCAACGGTAATGTGCGAATGCTTTATTCGCTTCTGCCATACGGTGAGTATCTTCACGTTTCTTGACAGCGGAACCCTTGTTTTCTAGGGCATCCAGCATTTCACCGGCCAGTCTGCGGCCCATGGATTTTTCACCACGTTTTCTGGCAGCATCTACTAACCAGCGCATACCTAAGGTAGCCTGTCGTTCTGCACGAACTTCTACAGGTACCTGGTAGGTTGCACCACCGACACGACGGGATTTTACTTCCACGGTAGGACGGATATTTTCAATCACTTTGTTAAACAATTCGACTGGCTCACCTTTGGTTTTCTCGACAACAATATCCAGAGCACCATAAACAATTTTTTCAGCAACGGATTTTTTGCCGCTGAACATAATAATATTGATGAACTTGGCCAGGCTTATATCCCCAAACTTGGGATCAGGTAGAATTTCGCGTTTTACTGCGGCTCTTCTCCTAGACATAGGTAATTACCTTCTCTATTTGACAGTCTTAACTTGTTATTAAGTCAGAGCACTGCCTTAATTTCTAGAATACTTACAGGGGATGTCACAGGAAGATAATAGACGAATCTATTACCCAACATTTCAGCCCTGTATGCGCTTTATTAATTTACTTTTTAACAATAAATTAAGATTTTGGACGTTTAGTACCGTATTTGGAACGACCTTGACGACGATCATCCACACCGGCAGTATCCAGAGTACCACGTACTGTATGATAACGAACACCAGGTAAATCTTTAACACGACCACCACGGATCAGAATCACGCTGTGTTCCTGCAAGTTATGTCCTTCACCACCAATATAGGTGGAAACTTCATAACCACTGGTCAGGCGTACACGAGCGACTTTTCTTAAAGCCGAGTTTGGTTTTTTTGGTGTTGTTGTATAAACACGAGTACATACACCACGACGCTGAGGACAGGCCTGCAGAGCGGGTACATTACTCTTTGTTATTTGACGTTTACGTGGTTTACGTACCAATTGGTTGGTAGTTGCCATAAACTTTCTTCTCCACACAATAAACAACAGGCCGGGAACGTCCCAGCCTGAAAGGTGAACAAATATAAGGGATATTCTTATATTTGTCAAGATTTAAAGTTAAATTATTATTAACGCTCTATTAACTTAACTACCACTAGAGAGATGGCATCCGGTGACACTTTGTAAAGTTTCAGAAACAGGGATGTTTCTGAAAAGCCCCCATGGATGGGTTTACGGCGTCTTTACAAAGTGCTACCGGATGCCTGAACGAAAACATGCGCGACCATTCGAGTACGGAAATAACGCATCTCTTTATTTACAAGAGCGGTGCAAAAGATGAATGCTCTGTGCCGTTTTAGGCGTCTAGCTTGCTCATCTCTGACTGCATCTGATAACGCTCTTTATCCTTCTGTCTGCGCTTGCGACGTTCTTTATGGAAGGTCAGACCGGTACCTGCAGGTATCAGACGACCGACAATGACGTTTTCTTTCAGACCGCGCAGATCATCCACCTTGCCGCTGACAGATGCTTCTGTCAGTACCCGGGTGGTTTCCTGGAAGGATGCTGCAGAAATAAAGGACTCTGTTGCCAGAGAAGCTTTGGTAATACCCAGCAGCAGTCTTTCGAATGTTGCCGGCAGTTTACCTTCTTTTTCTACCCGTTCGTTTTCTTCAATAATGGCTGCAAATTCAACCTGCTCACCCTTAATAAAGTTGGTGTCACCGGGGTTAAGAATTTCAGCACGTTTAATCATCTGACGGATAATGACTTCAATGTGCTTGTCATTAATTTTTACACCCTGCAGACGATAAACTTCCTGTACTTCATTAACAATATAATTAGCCAGTTCCTGTTCGCCTTTCAGACGCAGGATATCATGCGGATTGGGTGCGCCATCGGAAATAACTTCGCCCTTTTCTACCGATTCACCTTCAAATACATTAATATGACGCCACTTGGGCAGCAGTTCTTCGTATGGCTTGCCTTCCTTAGGCGTAATTACCAGACGCTGCTTACCCTTGGTCTCTTTACCAAAGCTGACCACACCTGAAATTTCCGCCAGAATAGAAGATTCCTTCGGTTTTCTGGCTTCAAACAGATCCGCAACCCGTGGCAGACCACCGGTAATATCCTTGGTCTTGGAGGATTCCTGAGGAATACGGGCAACTGCATCACCGACCATTACGGTATCACCATCGGCGTGATTTACAATCGCGCCAGCAGGTAAAGCATACTGTGCTGGAATGTCAGTGCCGACAATATTCAGATCATTACCATCCGCATCAATCAGTTTAACCATTGGACGCAGGTCTTTGGCACTGCCGCTACGCTGCTTGGGATCAATAACCACCAAGGAACTCAGACCGGTAATCACATCAGTTTCCTTATTAACGGTGACCCCATCAATAAAGTCAATGAACTTGACCACACCGGCCACTTCAGTAATAACCGGATGGGTATGTGGATCCCAGGTGGCAATCACATCACCGCCTTTGGCTTCTGAACCATCGGTGACTGTCAGCACCGCACCATAAGGCACTTTATAACGTTCACGTTCACGGCCATGGGTATCGACCACGGTCAGTTCACCAGAACGGGAAACCGCCACGATATTGCCGTTTTCCTGGGTCACTGTCTTGATATTATGCAGACGGATAGTACCGCTGGTCTTAATTTCAATACTGCTCACCGACGCGGAACGAGAAGCCGCACCACCAATGTGGAAGGTACGCATGGTCAGCTGGGTACCGGGTTCACCAATAGACTGGGCGGCAATAACACCGACCGCTTCACCCATATTAACCTTGTGCCCGCGGGCCAGATCACGACCATAACAGGTGGCACAGATACCAAAGCGGGTTTCACAGGAAATGGGTGAGCGAACCTTCATATGATCCACACCCAGTTCATCCAGTTGTTCACACCAGGCTTCATCCAGCAGAGTGCCCTTGGGAATAATGACTTCATCGCTGTTGGCCTTGATAACATCTTCAGCCACAATACGACCCAGTACTCTTTCACGTAAGGGTTCAACCACATCACCACCTTCAATCAGTGACTGAACCATAACACCCTGTTCGGTTCCGCAGTCGTCTTCAACCACGACCAGATCCTGGGCAACGTCTACCAGACGACGAGTCAGGTAACCGGAGTTTGCAGTTTTCAGTGCGGTATCGGCCAGACCTTTACGAGCACCGTGAGTAGAAATAAAGTACTGCAATACGCTCAGACCTTCACGGAAATTTGCTGTAATCGGCGTTTCAATAATGGAACCGTCCGGCTTGGCCATCAGACCACGCATACCGGCCAGCTGTCTGATCTGGGCGGCACTACCACGAGCACCGGAGTCAGCCATCATATAGACCGAATTAAAGGAGGTTTGTTTAATCACATCACCTTTATTTGGAATGGCATCCTTAATATCATCAGGTACGATGTCTTTTAAGGGTTTACCGGACACTGGAGAAGTCGGAACATAATCAATTTCAATTTCATCAAATTCCAGGATTTCCATCATGGCCTTGGCGACTTCCTCATTGGCATGAGACCAGATATCAATTACCTTATTATAGCGTTCACCATTAGTAACCAGACCGGATTCATACTGTTCCTGGATTTCCTGAACTTCTTTTTCCGCTTTTTCAATAATGATGTACTTCGCTTCCGGGATCACCATATCGTTAACACCAAAAGAGGCACCGGAACGAGCCGCATAAGAAAAACCGGTGTACATCAGCTGGTCAGCAAAAATAACGGTTTCTTTCAGGCCGACTTCACGGTAGCAGGCGTTAATTAAGGCTGAAATGGATTTTTTGGTTAAATCCTTGTTCATTAAATCAAAGCTTAAACCCGGTGCCAGGATTTTGGATAAAATGGAACGGCCTACCGTAGTATCCACTACGCGGCTGTGTTCAACCAGTTCACCATTCTCATCTTTCAGATATTCGGTAATACGAGTTTTAACCTTGGCATGTAATACCGCATTGCCGGTTTCAAAGGCACGTTCCGCTTCCATGGCATCGGCAAACATCATGCCTTCACCTTTGGAGTTGATCAGCTCACGGGTCATATAGTAAAGACCCAGTACCACGTCCTGAGAAGGTACAATAATAGGCTCACCATTGGCCGGTGACAGAATATTATTGGAGGCCATCATCAGGGAACGGGCTTCCAGCTGCGCTTCAATAGACAGTGGAATATGCACGGCCATCTGGTCACCGTCAAAGTCAGCATTAAAGGCAGTACAGACCAGCGGATGCAGCTGAATGGCTTTACCTTCAATCAGTACTGGTTCAAAAGCCTGAATACCTAGACGGTGCAGGGTTGGTGCACGGTTAAGCATAACCGGATGTTCACGAATGACTTGTTCCAGGATATCCCAGACTTCCGGGCCTTCCCGTTCTACCATTTTCTTGGCGGCTTTAATGGTGGTTGCCAGGCCGCGTAATTCCAGCTTGCTGAAAATAAAGGGCTTGAATAATTCCAGCGCCATTTTCTTGGGCAGACCGCACTGATGCAGACGCAGAGTCGGGCCAACCACAATAACGGAACGGCCGGAGTAATCCACCCGTTTACCCAGCAGGTTCTGACGGAAACGACCCTGCTTACCCTTGATCATATCAGCCAGGGATTTCAGTGGACGCTTGTTGGAACCGGTAATGGCACGACCGCGACGACCGTTATCCAGCAGGGAATCAACGGATTCCTGCAGCATACGCTTTTCATTACGGACAATAATATCCGGCGCATTCAGTTCTAATAAACGCTTCAGACGATTATTACGATTAATGACACGACGATATAAATCATTCAGATCAGAGATGGCAAAACGACCGCCTTCCAGAGGAACCAGGGGACGTAAATCCGGTGGCAGAACCGGCAGAATGGTCATAACCATCCATTCAGGCAGGTTGTTGGAATCATTAAAGGCTTCCAGCAGCTTCAGGCGCTTGGAAAATTTCTTTAACTTGGTTTCTGATTCGGTACCCGCCATTTCTTCACGGATATGCGCGATTTCCTTGGTGATATTGATGGCTTTTAACAGTTCACGTACCGCTTCAGCACCCATACGTGCATCAAAATCATCACCGTATTCTTCAATGGCATCAAGGTATTGTTCATCAGATAAAATCTGGTTTTTCTCCAGAGTGGTCATACCGGGATCAATGACCACAAAGGCTTCAAAATACAGTACCCGCTCAATATCACGCAGAGTCATATTTAGCAGCAGCCCCATACGAGAAGGCAGTGATTTTAAATACCAGATGTGGGCTACCGGACTGGCCAGATCAATGTGACCCATACGATCACGACGTACCTTGGACTGGGTGACTTCTACACCACATCTTTCACAGATAACACCGCGGTGCTTAAGGCGCTTGTATTTACCACACAAGCATTCGTAATCCTTAACGGGGCCGAAGATCTTGGCACAGAACAGGCCGTCTCTTTCCGGCTTGAAGGTACGATAATTAATGGTTTCGGGTTTTTTAACCTCACCGTATGACCAGGATTTAATCTTCGCAGGTGAAGCTAGTCCTATACGGATGGCGTCAAAATCATCGAATTGATTTTGCTGTTTTATGAGATTTAATAAATCTTTCAACTTGGTATCCTCTAGTGATGCGCCATGTGAGGGGGCGTAAATAACACCCCCTCAGAATGTTTTGTTTCAGAATCTCTTTAGTCTTTTTTAGTGTTAAGCGTTAAGTGCTAAGTGTTAAGAAAAAGACTAAAGAGCTTCTGTGTTAGTCGACCTGTTCCAGTTCGATGTCTATGCCCAGGGCACGTATTTCTTTTAGTAATACGTTAAAGGACTCGGGCATACCGGCATCGATGCGGTGATCGCCGTCTACGATGTTTTTGTACATTCTGGTACGGCCGGCTACGTCATCGGACTTAACCGTTAACATTTCCTGCAATGTATAAGCAGCACCATAAGCTTCCAGTGCCCAGACTTCCATTTCTCCGAAGCGCTGACCACCGAACTGTGCCTTACCGCCCAGCGGCTGCTGGGTTACCAGGCTGTATGGGCCGGTAGAACGGGCGTGCATCTTGTCGTCTACCAGGTGGTTCAGTTTCAGCATATACATATAACCGACGGTTACCGGACGATCAAACTTGTCACCGGTACGGCCATCGTACAGGGTGGACTGACCGGACTCATCATTACCGCCGAGTTTCAGCAGGCGTTTGATTTCGCTTTCTGCAGCACCGTCAAATACCGGGGTCGCCATAGGCACACCGGCTTTCAGGTTGCCTGCCAGCTCAATGATCTCTGCATCAGTCAGACTGTCGAGATCTTCCTTGGTACCGGCACTATTGTTATAGACTTCGTCCAGGAAGGCGCGTAATTCCTTAACTTTTTCAGCTTCTTCTGCTTTTTGCTGCAGGATGTCACCAATTTTTAGTCCCAGGCCACGTGCTGCCCAGCCCAGGTGCGTTTCAAGAACCTGTCCGACATTCATTCGAGACGGTACACCCAGCGGGTTCAGTACGATATCCACGGTACGGCCGTCTTCAAGGTATGGCATATCTTCAACGGGAACAATGGTGGAAATAACACCCTTGTTACCATGACGTCCTGCCATTTTGTCACCCGGCTGAATACGGCGTTTAACGGCCATATAGACCTTAACCATTTTCAGTACGCCGGGAGCCAGATCATCACCGGCTACAATCTTCTTACGCTTTTCTTCGTACTGCTCGTCAAAGTCGGTACGGGCATGTTCGAGCTGTTCAGCCAGTTTACCCAGCTGTTCCTGCTTGTCGGTATCACGCAGGGTAATATCAAACCACTTGCTGCGCTGTTCCAGACCTTCCAGCAGCTCTTTAGTGACCTTGTCACCGGCTTTCATACCGGGACCGCCGTCAACCACTTCATCAATGACCAGACGTTCAACACGGCTGTAGGTATCTTCTTCTACAATCCGGTACTGATCATTCATATCCTTACGTACAGCCGCCAGTGCATCTTCTTCAATAGAACGGGCACGAGCGTCTTTTTCCAGACCGTCACGGGTAAAGACCTGTACATCAATAATGGTACCGACCTTGCTGCCGGATACTCTTAATGAGGTGTCTTTAACGTCAGAAGCTTTTTCACCGAAAATGGCTCTCAGTAATTTTTCTTCCGGTGTTAACTGGGTTTCACCTTTAGGGGTCACCTTACCCACCAGAATATCACCGCCTTTAACTTCAGCACCGATATAAACAATACCGGACTCATCCAGCTTGGCCAGTGCCGATTCACCGACATTGGGAATATCTGAGGTAATTTCTTCAGAACCCAGCTTGGTATCACGGGCAATACAGGTCAATTCTTCAATATGAATGGTGGTAAAACGATCTTCGTCTACCATCCGTTCGGATACCAGAATGGAATCCTCAAAGTTGTAACCATTCCAAGGCATAAAGGCAATCATCATGTTCTGCCCCAGGGCCAGTTCACCCAGGTCAGTGGATGGACCGTCAGCAATCACATCGCCGCGGGCAATAATATTGCCTTCCTGAACCAGTGGACGCTGGTTAATACAGGTGTTCTGGTTAGAACGGGTGTACTTGGTCAGGTTATAGATATCCACACCGGACTCACCTAGCAGGGTTTCATCATCATTAACACGAATAACAATACGTGAAGCATCCACCTTGTCAATAATACCGCCGCGTTTAGCCACAGTAGCCACACCGGAATCTTTCGCTACAGTGCGTTCCATGCCGGTACCAACCAGCGGCTTGTCCGCTTTCAGAGTGGGTACAGCCTGACGCTGCATGTTGGAACCCATTAAGGCTCGGTTAGCATCATCGTGTTCGAGGAAGGGGATCATGGAAGCCGCAACCGAGACAATCTGTCTGGGCGATACATCCATATAGTCCACTTTTTCCGGCGGCTGGGTGCCAAATTCATTTAAATGACGGCAGTTAACCATTGGGTCTATCAGTTTGCCGTTTTCATCCACCGTGGCATTGGCCTGTGCAATAACAAATTCTGCTTCATCAATGGCTGACAGGTAGTCCACCTGATCGGTAACATGGCCATCCACAATCTTACGATAAGGGGATTCCAGGAAACCATAGTCATTGGTACGGGCATAAACCGCCAGTGAGTTAATCAGACCAATATTGGGCCCTTCAGGTGTTTCAATGGGACAGACACGACCATAGTGAGTCGGATGTACGTCACGTACCTCAAAACCGGCGCGTTCACGGGTCAGACCACCAGGGCCTAATGCGGAAACACGGCGTTTATGGGTGATTTCTGATAAGGGATTGTTCTGATCCATAAACTGGGACAGCTGGCTGGAACCGAAAAATTCCTTAATCGCTGCAGAAACCGGCTTGGCATTAATCAGTTCCTGAGGCATCAGGTTATCGGCTTCAGCCAGTGTCAGACGCTCTTTTACTGCACGCTCAACTCGAACCAGACCAACACGGAACTGGTTTTCTGCCATTTCACCCACGCTGCGCACACGACGGTTACCCAGGTGATCGATATCATCCACAACACCTTTGCCGTTTTTAATATCCAGCAGGGTTTTAATGACGGCAATAATATCTTCATTGGATAAAGTACCCGGGCCGGTTAGATCTTCACGTCCGATACGGCGGTTGAACTTCATACGTCCAACGGCAGACAGGTCATAACGCTCTTCTGTAAAGAACAGGTTATTAAACAGGGCTTCTGCGGCTTCTTTAGTTGGCGGCTCGCCAGGACGCATCATACGGTAGATTTCCACCTGTGCTTCCAGCTGCGTGGTGGAATTGTCAATACGCAAAGTGTCAGAAATATAAGGACCGGCATCCAGCTCATTAGTGTACAGGGTCTGGATTTCTTTAATACCGGCATTAAGCAGTTTTTCTATAATTTCTTCAGTAATTTCATCATTCCCATTGCCGATAATTTCTCCGGTTTCAGGATCCACTATATTTTTAGCCAGCGCTTTACCATGCAGCAGTTCCAGCGGCATGTCGATGTATTTCATTTTGGTCTTTTCAATCTGACGTACATGACGTGCAGTCACACGACGACCGGCTTCGACGATAACATTACCCTTGTCATCTTTAATGTCAAAGTTAAAGGTTTCAGCGCGCATTCTTTCAGAAACCAGTTTAAGTTCAGCCGTCTCGGCACTGATTTTGAAATCATCAAAATCAAAAAACATCTCAAGGATCTGTTCCGTATCATAACCCAGGGCACGCAATATAATGGTAGCGGGTAATTTACGGCGACGGTCAATACGCACAAAGACATTGTCTTTTGGATC
Source organism: Gammaproteobacteria bacterium (assembly GCA_048563625.1). Lineage (GTDB taxonomy): Bacteria > Pseudomonadota > Gammaproteobacteria > GRL18 > GRL18 > JANELJ01. The sequence goes on from JBHNNM010000006.1 coordinate 18,616, forward strand.
AAATTCAAAATCCAGCCAGGAACCACGGTATGGAATGACTCGGGCATTAAACAGTAATTTACCGGAAGAGTGGGTTTTACCCTTATCATGATCAAAGAATACCCCGGGACTTCTGTGCAGCTGGGAGACGATAACCCGTTCTGTACCATTGATAATAAAGGTACCGGTTTCTGTCATCAGGGGTATTTCACCCATAAAGACTTCCTGTTCACGGATGTCCTTAACCTTTTTCTTGGCACCGGAGTCTCTATCGTAAACGACCAGGCGCAGCTTGACTCTTAAGGGCGCCGAGTAGGTTACACCACGAGTGCGACATTCTCTTTCATCAAAGGCGGGTTTGCCCAGACGATAGCTGATATATTCCAGACTGGCACTGCCGTTAAAGCTGACAATTGGAAAAACGGATTTGAAAGCACCTTCCAGACCGACTTCACGGCGGCCTTCAGGGTTTGCTTCTGCTTGTAAAAAGTTACGGAATGAATCGAGTTGTATTGCCAGTAAGTAAGGAACTTCCATTACCGATTTAGAAGCTCCAAAATCCTTACGAATACGTTTTTTTTCTGTAAATGAATAGGCCATTTATTTTCCCGAGCAATCTCTGTAAAAAATACCAAGCTGCATTGTGATTATTCACTGCAACCAATATGAACTTTAAGCAGGGCTAAATCAAGTTGACCCCTATCGAGTTATTTCAACTATTTACCCTGTATAATTCCTGACAAATCAAAAAGATACATAATTAAAACGTCTCTGCTTTCTAACTACTAATTTCAACTGTTTTAGAAACGGAAAAAGGCCGGTGATCTAAACCACCAGCCAGTTTCGGTTTTATCGCCCCGCTACTTAAAGTAGCGGGGCGATAAAGATGCACTCTGTCTTACTTAAGTTCGACAGAAGCACCCGCTTCTTCAAGCTGCTTTTTGATGTCTTCAGCTTCAGCCTTGTCAACACCTTCTTTAACAGGTGCAGGAGCGCCGTCAACAACACCCTTAGCTTCTTTCAGGCCCAGACCGGTAATCGCACGAACAGCCTTGATGACGTTTACTTTCTTGTCACCCGCAGCAGTCAGGATTACGTCAAATTCAGTCTGTTCAGCAGCAGCGCCGCCAGCATCACCACCATCAGCAGGAGCAGCCGCTACTGCAGCAGCAGCAGATACGCCAAATTTTTCTTCCATTGCTTCAACCAGTTCAACAACTTCCTTTACGGTCATATTAGCAATTGCTTCTAACATTTCGTCTTTAGTTACAGCCATTTTTAACTCCAAAATTTTTTTGATTATTACGCATTGCTGATTCTTAATAAAACAGGTCTTGCTGAATAATCGATTGGTTTACCATTAATAATTTAATCTTTCGTAGTGCCAAGCTAACTGCTTAACCTGCTTCTTTCTGATCACGGACAGCTGCGACAGTACGAACCAGTTTAGCGTGTGGCTCTGCCAGAGTACGAACAAATTTCGTAACAGGTGCTTTCATAACAGACATCAGCATACTAATGGCCTGATCTTTAGTAGGCATTTTAGCAAGCGTCTTAACGTCTTCAGGGGTCATTAATTTACCGCCTACAGAGACGATTTTGACCTGAAGCTTGTCATTGTCTTTCATGAAATCAACGATAACACGACCGGCAGCACCTGGATCTTCTTCTGAAAAAGCCAGAACCAGTGAGCCTGTCAGGTCATCTTTGATACATTCGAAATCAGTTCCCTCAACAGCACGTCTTGCCAGGGTGTTTTTAACAACACGCAGATATACGCCGTCCGCACGAGCTTTCACGCGTAATTCGTTCATATCGTTTGCATCAATACCCTGATAATCGGCACCTACGACAGAGTGTGCTTCAGCGGCAACCGCAGCAACTTCTGCTACAATCGCTTTTTTACCTTCAATAGATAAAGCCACTTAGTACTCACCTCTCGTTTATGATCGCCGGATTTAAAAACATCCATTGATCGGTTGCAGGACAGGAATTTATCTGTAATCGATAAATTCTCTTTTACCGGTTGTTGTTTTTGCAACAACTAAACGATGATTTTAGCATCCGAAGAGCTTAATTGTTCACCGTCTGCGCAGGCTGTTTCCAGTAAGGAAAACGATTAAGAAAGCCGTTTAAAGCCTTCACCTACGGTCTTTGACGTTTACCACAAGCTCTTGCGAGGCAAGCTGAATGCTTAATGGTAAACCAAAGTTCTTTTTTAAATAGTTACTATTTGGTAGCAACAGTACCCTGTTCAATTGCTAGGCCTGGACCATGAGTGGTTGAGACGCTGATCTTCTTTAAATATACACCTTTGGCAGAAGCCGGCTTGGCTTTCTGCAGGTCAGTGATCAGTGCTTCCAGGTTGCCTTTTAAGGCGTCTGCATCAAAACTAATCTTGCCGATTGAGCAATGAACGATACCACCCTTGTCCGCACGGAAACGAACCTGGCCGCCTTTAGCGTTTTTAACGGCAGTGGTGACATCAGGTGTAACGGTACCCACTTTAGGGTTAGGCATCAGGCCGCGTGGTCCTAGGATCTGGCCTAACTGACCAACAACCCGCATGGCATCCGGTGTGGCAATAACCACGTCAAAGTTCATATCGCCGCCCTTAACCTGAGCAGCCAGGTCTTCAAAACCGACCACATCAGCACCGGCTTCTTTGGCTTTTTCGGCATTATCGCCCTGAGCAAATACTACAACGCGAACGTCTTTACCGGTACCGTTTGGAAGTACACTGGCACCACGGACATTCTGGTCGGATTTACGAGGGTCAATGCCCAGGTTAATGCTTACGTCTACAGACTCTTCAAATTTGGAATGAGGCAGTGACTTAAGTAACTCAACCGCTTCATCAAAACCGTATAATTTTCCAGGTTCGACTTTTTCTGCAATAACTTTCTGTCTTTTGGTTAACTTGGCCATGTTACTTCACTCCCTCTGTATTAAGTCCCATACTTCTTGCCGTACCGGCAATTGTACGTACCGCTGCGTCCATATCGGAAGCAGAGAGATCAGGCATTTTAATAGTGGCAATTTCTTCTAACTGCTCACGATTAACGGTACCCACCTTGTCACGGTTAGGAACACCAGAACCTTTTGGAATACCGGCGGCTTTCTTTAACAGAACAGCAGCTGGCGGTGTTTTGGTAATAAAGGTAAAGCTGCGGTCATTGAATACTGTAATAACAACAGGAACGGGCATGCCTTTTTCCAGGCTGTCTGTTTTGGCATTAAATGCCTTACAGAATTCCATAATGTTAACACCGTGCTGACCCAGAGCCGGGCCTACTGGTGGACTAGGATTTGCAGAACCCGCAGGTACCTGCAATTTGATATATGCTTCGATTTTTTTAGCCATAATTTCCTCGTTTGGGTAATAACGCACTGAATTGAATCAGTATAGGCTCCCCTGTTAATGCAGCCGGATATTATACCCGACAAATAGCAATACCGCTACAGTTTTTTAACTGCAGCGGTATTATGTAAATAGGTTTTAAGCTTTTTCGACCTGGATAAACTGCAGATCAACCGGTGTGGAACGTCCAAAGATGCTGACTGAGACGCGCATCCTACTCTTGTCGTAGTCCACTTCTTCAACTACGCCGTTAAAATCGTTAAACGGGCCGTCGATAATACGTACCAGTTCACCCACTTCAAACAGGACTTTAGGTCTGGGTTTGTCAGTACCTTCCTGAATACGATTGAGAATCGCGTCGACTTCTTTATCAGAAATCGGAGCCGGCTCATCTTTCTTGCCGCCGATAAAGCCCAGTACCCTTGGTGCATCCTTGACCAGGTGCCAGGTATCATCGTTCATGTCCATCTGTACCAGGACATACCCCGGGAAGAATTTGCGTTCGCTTTTGCACTTTTTACCGCCGCGCATTTCAACTACTTCTTCAGTAGGTACCAGAATTTCCCCGAAAGAATCTTCCATACCATAACGGGCAATGCGCTCTTCAAGAGAGCACTTGACTGCTTTTTCATAACCTGAAAAGGCCAGTACTACATACCAACGTAATGCCATTTAATTATTTCCCTCAGCTATCCCTGACCAGTCAATAAGCGAACACCCCAACCAATGAGCTGGTCAAAGGTCCAGAGAATAATACCCACTACAACCACCATAACACCAACGGTCAGGGTAGTCTGAGTGGTCTCTTTTTTACTGGGCCATACTACTTTTTTCATTTCAACGACCGAGGCACGGACAAACGCAATAGAGGAAGCCCCCTTTTCGGTTTTAGCTGAAATAAGAAAGGCAATAATTACTGCGGCAAAGACACCCAGTACTCGATAAAGCACGGATAGTTCTTCCTGTGAATAATACACATACATAGATGTCGCAATGATAGCCACTGCAATAATTAGTTTTATTTTATCTGCCATTAATATGTCTTAATGCTGTTGAGAAGTACTTAAAAAATACTTATCGTTTAAAAAGAAAAAAGCACAATCCTGTTTCCATAAAGCATTTCGCCAATATCGCAAGAGTTGTGCTGCTTTCAAAATGTGGCAGGCCAGGAGGGAATCGAACCCCCAACCCCCGGTTTTGGAGACCGGTGCTCTGCCAATTGAGCTACTAGCCTGTGGTTTGAATAGTGCCTGGTTTAAGAGGCTTTAGGTTTTATTCAGGAAACCTTTTTTGCTTGCTTAAGAGCCAACCCCCTCAATCCCCCTTCTAAAGAAGGGGGAAGTGTGTAGAGGCGATAATTCCCCTTTAAAAAAGGGGAAGTAAGAACGATTATTTATTCAATAATCTTGGCTACAACACCCGCACCCACAGTACGGCCACCTTCACGAATCGCAAAGCGTAAGCCTTCTTCCATCGCAATAGGAGCAATCAGGGTAACAACCATCTGGACGTTATCACCTGGCATAACCATTTCTACGCCTTCTGGTAATTCACAGGCGCCGGTAACATCAGTGGTACGGAAGTAGAACTGTGGACGATAGCCTTTGAAAAATGGAGTGTGACGACCGCCTTCCTCTTTGCTCAGTACATAGACTTCAGCTTCAAAGATGGTGTGTGGCGTAATGGAACCGGGCTTGGCCAGTACCTGACCACGTTCAACTTCTTCACGCTTTATACCACGCAGAAGGACACCTACGTTATCACCCGCCTGACCCTGGTCAAGCAGTTTACGGAACATTTCTACACCGGTACAGGTGGTCGTCTGAGTTTCCTTGATACCGATAATTTCGATTTCTTCACCAACCTTGATGATACCACGTTCGATACGACCGGTTACTACGGTACCACGACCGGAAATGGAGAATACGTCTTCTACTGGCATCAGGAAGTCACCGTCTACCGCACGCTCTGGCTCAGGGATGTATTCATCCATAGCATCAACCAGTTTGTAGATAGAAGGTACACCGATGTCGCTCTGGTCGCCTTCCAGCGCCTTCAGGGCAGAACCGATAATAATTGGAGTGTCATCACCTGGGAAGTCGTAGGTATCCAGCAGTTCGCGGATTTCCATTTCGACCAGTTCCAGCAGTTCTTCGTCGTCAACCATGTCCGCTTTGTTCATGTAAACGAGAATATAAGGAACACCAACCTGACGGGATAATAAGATGTGCTCACGTGTCTGAGGCATTGGGCCGTCTGCAGCACTTACAACCAGAATTGCGCCGTCCATCTGGGCAGCACCGGTGATCATGTTTTTAACATAGTCAGCGTGTCCGGGGCAGTCTACGTGTGCGTAGTGACGAGTGTCGGATTCGTATTCTACGTGAGAAGTCGCAATGGTAATACCACGTGCTTTTTCTTCCGGGGCAGAGTCAATCTGATCAAAAGCTCTGGCTTCACCGCCGTGCTTTTCGGCCATACACTTGGTCATGGCTGCGGTTAATGTGGTTTTACCATGGTCAACGTGGCCAATTGTACCAACGTTCACATGTGGTTTCGTACGTTCGAATTTTTCCTTGGACATCACTCGACCCCAATTTTTGCTAGTTAAATAAACAAGTTGATTATCTGGAGCCCATGGCCAGAATTGAACTGGCGACCTCATCCTTACCAAGGATGCGCTCTACCCCTGAGCCACATGGGCATTACTCTTATCTACATTTACATAGAGCAGTGCCTGCGTAAATACAAATATGGAGCGGGTAGCGGGAATCGAACCCGCATCATCAGCTTGGAAGGCTGAGGTTCTACCATTGTACCATACCCGCAAAACTTTCTTTAAAAGCCGCTTTGCAATCTTTTTTACAACAAACTGTTTTTATTGGCAATTTGTTATAAAACAGGTCAGTTTTTAAAGTAAAAAAAACGCTACTTTTTTTCACTACCCCCTGCATTTTCGTCTAAAAAAACACAAGCTGGTTAGCTCGAAGTCAGCGTTTTTTGAAAATTATGGTGGAGGGGGGAGGATTCGAACCTCCGAAGGCAGAGCCAGCAGATTTACAGTCTACCCCCTTTGGCCACTCGGGAACCCCTCCACAACCTTAGAAAGGGCGTTATTATTGGTTAATTTGGGTTATCTGTCAAGCCAATTAATGAAAAATAATGGCACTTTTTTTCTGACTGTTTATTTAATGTTCATCTGGTTAAGAAGTAATCGCCCATTGCTTCCTTCTCCCTTTGGGAGAAGGTTAGGATGAGGGGGATTATAGTTTGATAGTTTAACCCCCCTTGGTCCCCCTTTAAAAAAGGGGGATAGTAAGTGCCGTGTGTTATTTACGGGTGTGGTTGTTAGGGCTCTTCTCCGCTCTGATGAGTGAAGAAAGATGCTAATACTCACAAAACCTGTTGAAATATAAAGCTTCTGACAGTTTTATAAGCAATAGGTAATATGAGTATCAACATCTCACCC